>JBIJED010000224.1:0-5428 GCA_044343785.1 Azospirillales bacterium
GGCGTCCGCGCCCGGGGTATGCGTCGTCATGGCGTGGCCTTCGGCGAGGGGGCGGCGGGGGACGGCGGCCGGCGTCAGCCCTCGCCCACCAGGACCGTCATGCTGCCGATGGGCGGGATGGTCGCGACCATCACGTCGCCGGGCAGGACGGGCGACACGCCCTCGGGCGTGCCGGTCATCAGCATGTCGCCCGGGCGGAGGGTGTAGAACGCGGTCGCGAACGCGATCAGCTCGGCCACCGACAGGACGAGGTCGCGGGTGTTCGCGTTCTGCCGCGTCTGGCCGTTGACCTCGATCGTGAGGTCGACGTCGGCGGGGTCCGCGATCTCGTCCGCGGTCACCATCCACGGGCCGAAGACCGTGTAGCCGTCGATCGACTTGCGGAAGCTCCGCTCCTCCGGCCCGCGCACCGTCATGTCGAGGCCGATGCAATAGCCGGCCACGCAGGCGAGCGCGTCCTCCTTGCGGACCTTGCTCGCGGTGCGGCCGATGACGGCCACCAGCTCCACCTCGTGGTCGGTGCGCCGGTCGGGGAAGCGCACGCCGACCGTGCCCGACGCGCCGATGACCGAGCTGGTCGCCTTGAGGAACAGGCCGGCCCGCTGGATGGCGTGGATCTGGTTGCCGTGGTGCAGGGCCGCGTCGGCGTGCACCTCGTCCAGGTGCTTCTTGTAGTTCACCGGGGCGGCGACGATCTTGCCCGGGTTCATGACCGGCGGCAGGAGGCGCACCCCGCCGACCGGGCGCCCGGGGGCGGTGTCGGCGGCGGCCTCCATCAGCGGTCGCAACGCCGCCAGCCGCTCGATCAGCAGGTCATGCCGCGGGAAGGGCGGGCGGACGGCGGGCAGGCGGTCGAGGACCGACGTCACGTCGTGCACCCTGTCGCCCCGGACCACGCCCAGGCGATCGTCGTCGAACCGGCAGATCCTCATCGTCCCTCGTCCCGTCTTCAGGCGGCCCGGCGCTCGTCGCGCCAGAGCCCCAGCTTTTCCTGCACGACCCGGTCGGACACCATGAACAGCATGCAGTCGCTGTCGGCCGTGAGCGTCCGCCACGTCCAGTTCGGCATCACGAACACGTCCTTCGGCCCGAACGCGGTGCGCCGGCCGCCAACCTCGAACGAGCCGGTGCCCTCGATCGCGGCCACGATGATCCCGTCGGTCGAGCGCACGGGCGCCGTCGTGAAGCCTGCCGGCAGATGCGTCATCCACGGTGCCATCGTCGGCATGGCCCAGCCGCCGTCGATGGGGTTGGCGTAGCGCAGGGTGTGGCCCCAGTGCGCGTCCGGCGGCCCGGCCTTCGCCAGCGCCATGAGCGCGTCCCGCGTCCGCTCGTAGGGATGGTTGAAGATCGGCGAGGTGAGGCCGTAGGGGCTGGCGACGCCCACGGGCAGGAGGCCGGAGCCGTAGCGCGCCAGCGCGTCGCCCTCCGGGCGGCTCACCGACTGGCGGTCGGCGTTGTGGTGCTCGGAGAAGGCGCCCTCGAGGAAGGCGACGATCGGCACGTCCAGCACGTCGAGCCAGAGCATCGGCCCGTCGGTCTCGTTGCCGTGGTCGTGCCACGCCCACGACGGGGTGGTGACGAAGTCGCCCGGCCGCATCCGCGTCCGTTCGCCGTTCACGTTGGTGGTGGCGCCGTCGCCCTCCAGCACGAAGCGGAGCGCCGATTGGGTGTGCCGGTGCGCGGGCGCCACCTCGCCCGGCAGCACCATCTGCACCCCGGCGTAGAGGGTGCCGGTCGCGCGGGACTGGCCGGGAAAGGCCGGGTTCTCCAGCACGAGGACGCGGCGCTCCGCCTCCTCCGCCGTCAGAAGCGCCCCGGCCTCGGCCATGCACGCCCGCACCTCGGCCCAGCGCCACAGGTGCGCCGCCATCTTCGGCTTCGGCTCCGGCGGGACGAGGCCGCGCAGCACCTCCCACAGAGGGGCGAGCGAGCGCGGCGCGATCGTGTCGTAGAACGCCTGCCGACGCGCCCGGGTCTCCGCGTCGACGGGTGCGGCCTCGTGCTGGTCCATCGCGTCCTCCCTCGCCGCGAACTGCGTCGCGGTTCCGCATCTTTCGCGCCAAGTTATCGGCTTGCGGCGGTACGGTCAATCGCGCATCCTCCCGATTGTCGGGATACGACAATTCGGATGGCATCCTTGGAACCGGCGGCGGCGACGGACCTGTGCGAGGAGGGATCGGGGTCGAGCGGGGACAAGCTCCTGCTCGCCCTGCGCCTGTTCACGCCCGACCGCCCGGTGTGGTCGGTCGAGGCGATCGCGGGGGCGCTCGGCGTCTCGCTGTCCACCGCCTACCGCTACGTCCGCAGCCTCGTCGGCGCGGGGCTGCTCGACCCGGTGGACGGGCAGGGCGGATACGTGCTGGGGCCGGCGGTGATCGAGTTCGACCGGACGATCCGCCTCAGCGATCCGGTGCTGCGTGCGGCCCTGCCGTCGATCCGCTGGCTCGCCCGGCAGCTGGACGGGCGGTCGACGCTGCTGCTCTGCCGGCTCTATCAGGACACGGTGATGTGCATCCACCAGGAGCGGCCGGGCGACCGGGCGCCGCTGGTGAGCTACGAGCGCGGGCGGCCGATGCCGATGTTCCGCGGCGCCGCGTCGAAGGCGATCCTCGCGCACCTGCCGCCGCGCCAGCTCCGCCGGATCCACCGGCGCTTCGCCGACGCCATCGCCGACGCCGGCCTCGCCGGCGGCTGGGAGGCGTTCCGCGACGGGCTCGCGGCGATCCGCAGGTCGGGGGTCTGCGTCGCGGCGGGCGAACTCGACCCCGGGGTGGTCGGGATCGCCGCTCCGGTCTTCGCGGCCCCCGTCCTCGCGACCGGGCGCCAGGTCCTGGGCAGCCTCAGCATCGCCCACCCCGGGCCGCTGGACGAGCCCGCGCTCGCCCGAACGGTCGGGCTCCTCAACGCGGCGGCGCGGGAGATCGACGCCGCCATCCGCGTCGCGGTGGACGGGCGGGCCGGCCACGCCGGATCGCCGTCCGACCCCCTTTCGCGGCGCCGCGGACCCGGCTAATGCTGGACGCTGGGATTCCGGTTGGCTGCGGGTCGCGATCGATGGTGGACATCGTTGAGACGGAGGTCGGGACGGCGGAGGGGCCGGAGCCCGGGACCGGGGCGGCCGACACCGCCTACCGCTGGATCCGGCGCGCCATCCTGTCGGGGGAGTTCCGGTCGGGCGACAAGCTGTCGGAGAAGCTTCTGGCCGAGCGGATCGGCGTGAGCCGGACGCCCGTGCGCGAGGCGCTGGCGCGGCTCGGCAGCCAGGGCCTCGTGGTGCTGGAGCACTACCGGCGCGGCTTCGTCGCCCGTTTCACGCCCGAGGACGCGCAGGAGATCCTGCGCCTGCGCGCCCTCCTCGAAGGCCATGCTGCGGAACGGGCGGCGACGCGCATCGGCGCCGAGGACCTCGACCGGCTCGACCATCTTCAGGACCGGATGGAGCGGGCCTACGCCGACCTCGGCTATGCCCGCTACCTGCCGCTGTTCGAGGATCTGAACGCCACCTTCCACGCCATCATCGCCACGGCGGCCGACAGCCCGCGCATCCAGCGGATCTTCGAGACGAACCTGGAGCTTCCGGCCGTCGGCCTCTCCCACTACCGGGAGGCGGACGATCCGCGCACCGTGCGCTCGCTGGCCCAGCACCGCGAGATCATCGCCGCCCTGCGCGCCCGGAACCCGGAATGGGCGCGCCACGCCATGTCGGCCCACTTCCTGTGCCTCCTGCTGCCGCCCGACGGCGGGTGAGGTTGTCGCCCGGTCGCGCGACAACGGGCGATCGCCCCGAAAAGGCATACCAAGCCCGGGGTCGGCTGCGGTAAACTGCCGGCAAGAAAGAAGCATTCCGGGAGTGAACGCCGAATGGCATACAAGGAAACGGTCGAAACCATCGCCGGCTGTCGCACGCGCGTCATGCGCGGCGGCACGGGCGAGCCGCTCCTCTTCCTGCACGGGGCGAGCGGGGCGCCCGTCTGGCTGCCGTTCATGGACATGCTGGCCGAGCGCTTCGACGTCATCGTGCCCGAGCATCCGGGATACGGCGGCAGCGACGATCCCGAGTGGCTCGACAATCTCGCCGACCTCTCCTTCTTCTACCTCGACGCGATCGACCATTTCGGGCTCGACCGGCTGCACCTCGCGGGTACCTCGCTCGGCGGCTGGATCGCGGCGGAACTGGCGGTGCGCGATTGCCACCGCCTGCGGAGCCTGACCCTCGTCGCGCCCGCCGGCATCCACGTGAAGGGCGTCAAGAAGCCCGACATGTTCATGTGGTCGCCGGAGGAGACGATCCGGCGCCTCTACTTCGACAGGTCGATCGCCGAGCGGATCATCCCGACCCTGCCGACCGACGAGGCGGGCCAGCTCGTCCTGCTGCGCAACCGGCTCACCACGGCCAAGCTCGGCTGGAGCCCGCGGATGTACAGCCCGCACCTCCACAAGTGGCTGCACCGGATCGCCACCCCGACCCTCGTCCTCTGGGGCGCGGAGGACGAGTTGCTGCCCGCCGCCTACGGTCCCGCGTGGCGGGACCTGATCCCCGGCTCGCGCCTCGTCGTGATCGGCGAGTGCGGGCACCTGCCGCACGTCGAGAAGGCGTCCGCCTTCGTCGGCGCCATGACCAGCTTCATCCGGGAGGTCGCACCATGAAGTTCTACTTCATGCATCTGATGCCGTACGCGGATCTGGATCTCGACTACGACCAGAAGCACAACTCGGCCTGGGTGACCCTGCCCAACGACTACTACGACCCCAAAAAGGGCCACGCGCTCTACAACCGCTATCTCGACGAACTCGAGCACGCCGACGTGCTGGGCTTCGACGGCGTGTGCGTGAACGAGCACCACCAGAACGCCTACGGGCTGATGCCCGTGCCGGGCGTGATGGCCGGCGCGCTCGCCCGGCGCACCAAGAACTGCAAGATCGCCGTGCTGGGCCGCGCGCTGCCGCTGCTCAACAACCCGCTGACGGTGGCGGAAGAGTTCGCGATGCTCGACACCATCACGGGCGGGCGGCTCATCGCCGGCTTCGTGCGGGGCATCGGGGCCGAGTACCACGTCTTCGGCGCCAACCCGGCCGAGAGCCACGACCGCTTCCACGAGGCGCACGACCTGATCGTGCAGGCCTGGACCCAGCCGGGCCCGACCAGCTTCGAGGGCAAGCACTATCACTTCCAATACGTGAACCTCTGGCCGAAGTGCTTCCAGAGCCCGCGGCCGCCGATCTGGATCCCGTCCCAGGGCTCGTCGGAGACGATCGAGTGGGCGGCCCATCCCGACCGCCGCTACACCTATCTCCAGACCTTCACGCCGGCGGCGATGCTGGCGAAGTACATGCAGATGTACAAGGAGGTGGCGCGCCGCCACGGCTACGAGGCGACCGAGGACCAGTTGGGCTGGTCGGTCCCGGTCTACGTCGCCGAGACCGA
>JBIJED010000225.1:0-5426 GCA_044343785.1 Azospirillales bacterium
CCCCGGGGGGGGCGAGGGGAGAAGAGAAGACGACGGTTCCCACTGGCGTCCCCTCTCCCCGGGGGGGCGAGGGGAGAAGAGAAGACGACCGCTCCCACTGGCGTCCCCTCTCCCCCCCGGGGAGAGGGACAGGGAGAGGGGGCGAGCCGCCGCGGCCCCTCCGCCCCCCTCCAAACCCCCCGCCGTCGGCCCCACATCCCCCCGCGCCCACCACGCTTGCGCGAGGAACCGCCCGTGCCCACGCTCCAGCCGAAGCGCCGCACCGGCGGCTGCCTGTGCGGCCATGTCCGCTACGAGGCGACGGGCAAGCCGTCGTTCCCGCACCTGTGCTCCTGCGGCCAGTGCCGGCGCTGGTCGGGGTCGCTCACGGTGGCGTGGGTGGATGTGCCGCTCGACGGCTTCCGCTGGACGGGGCCGGGGGGCGAGCCGGCCTTCTTCCGCTCGTCCGACCGCACCCGACGGGGCAGCTGCCCGGCGTGCGGCTCGGCGCTGTGCGCGCTCGACGACGGCTCGGACCGCATCGCCCTGACCATCGCGACGCTGGACGAGCCCGACCCCATCATGCCCGGCCGCCAGCACAGCTTCCGCGACGGCGTGCCCCCCTGGTGGCGGGTGTCGATCGAGAAGCCGCCGGGGCGGCGGGGGAAGGGGGGCGGGACGGAAACCGGTGACGGTTTACAGATTGAATGAGAAAGGGGCATCAATCCGTCACAACCGTCCCCATCGCATCCCACGGCCTCCCCAACCTCACCTTGCTTCACCCCGCCCGACGATCGTGTCCGGTGCCGCGGCGTCGAGCCCGAGGCGGGAGGCCAGCGCCACGGCCCTTCGGTCGAAGGAGGCGAAGAGCGTGGCGCCGTCGCCGGCACCGAGCATCGCGATGGCCGCATCGGCGAAATCATCGCCCTCGCGCAGGGCGCGGATGCCGGCCTCCACCGCCGCACGGTCGCGGACGACGGCGGTGGCCGTGTCGATCAGGGCGGCGACGGTGTCGGCGATGTCGGTGCGCGCGATGCCGTAGACCGAGCGCAGGACCCAGGTGAGTTCGCACAGGACCGGAACGGTCAGCACCACGGCCTCGGCCCGGTCGAGGAGTGCGGCGGCGGCGCTCGCCTGACCGGGGTCGTCGGCGACGACGAAGCGGACGAGGACGTTCGTGTCGGCGGTGATCCTCACCGCTCGCCGCTCCAGCCCCGCGCCGCGGCGGCCTCGATCGCCTCGATCGTCGCCGCGGGTCGATCCGGTCGCCGCAGGGCGCCGAACAGGCGGCCGATGGGCTCCCCCCGCCTCGGCGTGACCTGCACGCGCCCGCCGGGCAGCAGGTCGACCTCGACGCGGTCGCCGGGGCCGATCCCCATGTGCTCCAGCACCTCGCGCCGAAGCGTGACCTGGCCCTTCGCGGTGACCGTCAGTCGGATGCCCATTCGCCGTTCCCCCGAAACCCACCCAAGCAGATAAGGCGGGATCGCCTTACGATGCAAGGGCGGGCGTCCGGTGCCATCCGCCCCCGTCATCACGATCGTGCCTGTGCGCCGCTCAGATCATAGGATGATATACCTAGTTCCCCCGGGAGCCCCCCCATGCCCCACCCCACCCCGCCTTGAACCCCCGCCCCCTGATGTTTTAACGTGACGCGTTGAACGGGGACCGAGGTGATCCGATCGTTCCGCTGCAAGAGGACCGCCGCCCTGTTCCGCGGGTCCGGGTCCTCGTCCTTCGGGGCCATCGACGGGGTCGCGCGTCGGAAGCTGGACATGATCGACGCCGCCGCCCTGTTGACCGACCTGCGCGTCCCCCCGGGGAACCGGCTGGAGGCGTTGAAGGGCGGGCGGGCCGGGCAGCATTCGATCCGGATCAACGATCAGTGGCGGAGCTGCTTCGTCTGGAACGACGGGGCGGAGGACGTCGAGATCGTGGACTATCATCAAGGAGACGGCGCATGGCGCGCATCCGCACCCATCCGGGCGAAGTGCTGCGGGAGGAGTTCATGGCGCCGTTGGGCCTTTCGGCCAACCGGCTCGCCATCGAACTCCGCGTGCCCGCGCCGCGGATCAACGATCTCGTCCGCGAGCGCCGGGGCGTCTCGCCCGAAACGGCGTTGCGCCTCGCCCGGTACTTCGGGACGACGCCGCAGTTCTGGCTGAACCTGCAATCCGCCCACGACCTGTCCAAGGTCGAGGCGGAGGCGGGCGACACCGTCGCGCGGGAGGTGAGCCCGCGCGCGGGGGCCGCCGCCTGAGGGCGAGGCCGGGTCCGCCGCGTCCTTCGACGGGCTCAGGACGAGGCGGGCTCGGGACGAGGCGGGCTCAGGACGAGGCGGGCTCAGGACGAGGCGGGCTCAGGACGAGGCGGGCCGGGCGACCCGCCCCCGCCTCACTCCGCCGCCATCCGCACCGGCTTCGCCTGCAGGATCGCCCACACCCGCCCCGGCGTGGCCGGCATGTCCACGTGCTCCACGCCGAGGTCGGCCAGCGCGTCGACGATGGCGTTGATCACCGCCGGCGGCGCGCCGATGGCCCCGGCCTCGCCCGCACCCTTCAGCCCGAGCGCGTTGGTGGTGGACGGCACCGCGTTCAGCTTGATCTCGATCGGCGGCAGATGGTCGGCCCGCGGCATGGCGTAGTCCATGAAGGAACCGGTGAGGAGCTGGCCGCTCTCCGGGTCGTAGAGTGCTTCCTCCAGCAACGCCTGCCCCACGCCCTGCACCACCCCGCCGTGCACCTGGCCCATCACCATGGCGGGGTTGATGACGGTGCCGAAATCGTCGACCACCACATAGCGCACGATCTCGGTCGTGCCGGTGTCCGCGTCGATCTCCACCTCGCAGACGTGGGTCCCGTTGGGGAAGGTGGAGGCGGGCGGCTTCCACTGCGCCACCTCCTCGAAGGCGGTCGCCGCCTCGCCCACGCCCGCCGCGCGCGCCACCTCCTTGAAGCCCACCCTGCGGTCGGTGCCGACGATCCCGAACGCGCCGTCGGCGAAGCTCACGTCCACCGCCGCCGCCTCCAAGAGGTCGGCCGCCGCGGGCTTCATCCGGTCGATCAGGCGCACCGCCGTCTCCGACAGGGCCGCCCCGCCCACCGGAACCGAGCGCGAGCCGCCGGTGCCGCTGCCGTAGGTCAGCCGGTCGGTGTCGCCCTGGACGATGGTGATGTCGTCGGGATCGAGGCCGAGGCGGGTGGCCGTGATCTGCTTGTACGCCGTCTCGTGCCCCTGGCCGTTCGACTGGGTCCCGATCAGCACCGTCACCGTGCCGTCGCCGTGGACCTGGATGGTCGACTGCTCCGGCCCGCCGCCCGAACACGCCTCGATGTAGCTGGCCAGCCCGATGCCCCGGCGCCGGCCCTTGGCCCGGGCGGCCCTGCGGCGCGCCTCGAACCCGGCCCAATCGGCCATGGCGACGGCGTCCTCCATGTTCTTCAGGAAGTCGCCGGTGTCGTAGGTGAGGCCGAGCGCCTGGGTGTAGGGCATCAGTGCGGCCGGGATGAAGTTGCGCCGGCGGATCTCCACCGGCGAGAGGCCGAGTTCCCGCGCCGCCTTGTCGACGAGGCGCTCGAGCAGATAGGCCGCCTCCGGCCGGCCGGCGCCGCGATAGGCGTCGACGGGCGAGGTGTTGGTGAACACGCCCTTCACGGCCACGTGGATCGCAGGCGTGGTGTAGCAGCCCGCCAGCATGCCCGTGCCGGCGTCGGTCGGGATGAAGGGCGCGTAGTTGGAGAGATAGGCGCCGAGGTTGGCGATCGTCGAAACCTTCAGCGCCAGGAACCGCCCGTCGGCGTCGAGTGCCAGTTCGGCGTGGGAGACGTTGTCGCGGCCGTGGTCGTCGGCCAGGAACGCCTCCGACCGGTCGGACGTCCACTTCACCGGCCGGCCCAGCCGGCGTGCGGCATAGAGGGCGCAGACGTATTCGGGATACATGAACAGCTTCATGCCGAAGCCGCCGCCCACGTCCGTCGTCACCACCCGGATCTTCGACGGCTCGATCTTGAAGATCTGGTTGGCGAACTGCTTCTGGAGCGAATGCACCCCCTGGCTCGACACCCACACGGTCGATTTGTCGGCCGCCGGATCGTGGGTGGCGAGGCAGGCGCGCCCCTCCATCGAGGTGGGGGCCACGCGGTTGTTCACGACGTCCAGCGTCACGACCCTGGCCGCCCTGGCGAAGGCGGCCGCGGTGGCGGCGGCGTCGCCCTTCTCCCAGTCGAAGGAGAGGTTGGACGGCGCCACGTCCCAGATCCGCGGGGCGGCGGGATCGAGGGCCGCGGCGGTGCCGGCGACGGCGGGCAGCGCGTCGTAGTCGACCGCGATCAGCTCCGCCGCGTCGCGCGCCTGTTCCAGCGTCTCCGCCACCACGAAGGCGACCGCGTCGCCCACGAACTTGACCGCGCCCCGGGCCAGCGCCGGATGGGGCGGCACCTTCAGGAGCGAGCCGTCCTTCTGCTTCAGCGGTACGTTGCAGGGCACGTCGCCGATCCCGTCGGCGTCGAGGTCGGCGACCGTGTAGACCGCGACCACGCCGGGGGCCGCCTTCGCCGCCCACGTGTCGATCCCCCGGATCGCCGCGTGGGCGTGGGGGGAGCGCAGGAATTGGGCGTGAAGCTGTCCGGGCAGGTTCACGTCGTCGGTGTACTGCCCGCCGCCGGTGAGCAGTCGCGCGTCCTCGGTGCGGGGGACGGCCTGACCCATGCCGAACTTCATCGGTTCACCTTGGGAGAAATCGGGGAATCTACAACGATCATAGGCCCGGAGGCCGGCGGCGCAAGGGTCCTACGTCGGGTGGCCTTCGCGCGGCTCGATGATCGAACGGCGCATCCGCCGCCATGGCAGGACCCGCACGATCTCCACCGGGTCCGTCTTTCGGTAGACGAGCGCGTATCGCTCGATCGCCGTCCAGAAGAAGACGTCGAGATCGGTCAGGTCGCGTCGCCGGTGCCCCAGTCCCGGCGAGAGGCCGATCCGGCGGAAGGCGGCGAACAGATCCTCGACCAGACGGTCGGCCGGCCCCGTGCCGACCAGATCCTCGACATGGCGATGGATCTCGTCCAGATCGTCCAGAGCCAGCGGTGCGACGATGAAGATCAAGCGGAGGGCGAAGCCTTGGATGCCCGCCGGGCGGCGGTCCGGGCGGCGAGGGCGCGCCTCGCCTCCTCCTCCCCCAGCCCCTCGCCCCGGTCGAGCTGCGCCAGCCCGTCGGCGATGCGGCGGTTCAGCAGATCGATTTCCCGTTCGCGGGCTTCGTCGAACCGGAAAAGCAGGCGGAGCGCCTCCCGGACGACCTCGCTCGCCGAGGTGTAGTCGCCGGTGGCGAGCCGCTCCTCGATCTTGCGTTCCAGTTCCGGTGTGAGGGACACGTTCATGGACACCTCCCGATGACAGTTTATGACAAGTCTTGGCACCGGCGCAACCCGAGGTGGGCGGCCGCGCGC
>JBIJED010000418.1:0-3724 GCA_044343785.1 Azospirillales bacterium
TCCTGGCCGACCCGCGGGGCGGCCGGGTCGTCGGCAACCTCTCCGGCTGGCCGGCGGAGGTCCGGCCGGACGGCACGGTGCGGACGATCGAGCTGACCGACCCGACCCGCGAGGGGCGGCGCGTCCCGGTCGCGGCGCGGGCCTTCGGCCTGCCGGCGGGGCACCGCATCCTCGTCGGCATCGACCGCTCGGAGCGGCGGGAACTCCAGGCCCGGATCGAGATCGCGCTCGCGTGGGCCGTCGGCCTCACCCTCGTCGCGGGCCTCGTCGTCGGGGGCTGGTTCGGCCGCCGCGCCCTGCGGCAGGTCGACGTGATCAACGCCACCGCGACCCGCATCGTCGAGGGGAGCCTGGGCGAGCGGGTGCCGCGCAGCGGTGCGGGCGACGAGCTCGACCGGCTCGCCGAGAACCTGAACCGCATGCTCGACCGGATCGCCCACCTGATGGGCGGCCTCAGGACCGTGACCGACGCGGTCGCCCACGACCTCCGGACGCCGCTCACCCGGCTGCGCGCGCGGCTGGAGACCGCGCTGGCCGACCCGGACCTGACCGAGGGCGCGCGGCGGTCGCTGGAGGAGAACGTGCCGGAGTGCGACCGCCTCCTCGCCATCTTCCGCGCACTGCTGGGCATCGCGGAAGCCGAGGCGGCGGCGGGCGGGGAGGCGGTCGCGGAGGTCGACCTCGCGGCCCTCGCCACGGATGTGGCCGAACTCTACGGGCCCGCGGCGGAGGAGAAGGGCCTGACGCTGGAACTGCGGACCGGCGCCGGCCCGGTCCCGGTCGTCGGCAACCCGCAGCTCCTCGCCCAGGCGCTGGCCAACCTCCTCGACAACGCGGTCAAGTTCACGCCGCCCGGCGGTCGCGTCGCCGTCGCCGCCGACCGGGCCGACGACGGCCGGCCCCGCCTCGCGGTCGCCGACACGGGGCCCGGCATCCCGGCGGGGGAGCGCGAGCGGGTGCTCGACCGCTTCGTCCGCCTGGAGCCGAGCCGCTCGACGCCCGGCCACGGCCTCGGCCTGTCGCTGGTGGACGCGGTCGCCCGGCGCCACGGCGCGCGCCTGTCGCTGGAGGACGCCGCCCCGGGGCTCCGCGTCGTCCTCCTCTTTCCCGGCGGGGAGCGACGTCTTCGCGCTGGCGTCGGGGCGGAGGCCGCTGGTAGGTAAGCCGCGAACGCCAGTCGCGTCCGGCGGGCCTCCGGGGCCTCCGCCCGCCATCGGACCGTCGCGAGGGGGAGCGCCACCGCCATGTTCAGGGGACCGGCACAGGCGGCGGTCGTATCGGGCCGCCGCAACGCCGCGCTCGCCGTCCGCATCGCCTGGGGAAGCATCGCGGTCGGGGTGGTCGTCCTCGGGCTCAAGCTCCTCGCGTGGTGGATCACGGGCAGCGTCGCGCTCTTCTCCGACGCGCTGGAGAGCATCATCAACGTGGCGGCCGCGATCGCCGCACTCGTGGCGCTCCAGGTCAGCCGGCAGCCGGCCGATCCCGACCACCCCTACGGCCACCACAAGGCCGAGTACTTCTCCGCCGTCGTCGAGGGCGTGCTGATCGTCGTCGCCGCCTTCTCGATCCTCAGCGAGGCGTGGCAGGCGCTGGCCGATCCCCTGCCGCTCGACGCCCCGGTGGAGGGGCTCGCGATCAACGGGGCGGCGACGGCGCTGAACGCCGTCTGGGCGTCGGTCCTCATCCGCTACGGCCGGCGGTGGCGCTCGCCGGCACTGGTCGCCGACGGGCGGCACCTCGTGACCGACGTGGTGACGTCGGTCGGGGTTCTCGGCGGGGTCATGGCCGCCTCCGCCTTCCGCTGGCCGGTCCTCGATCCGATCCTCGCCGCACTCGTGGCGGTCAACGTCCTCTGGACCGGCTGGCGCCTCGTGCGCGAATCGGTCGGTGGGCTGATGGACGCCGCCCCGGCCGCGGAGGTGATGGACACGATCCGGCGCATCGTGTCCGAGCGGGCCGCCGGCGCCATCGAGGTCCACGGCCTGCGCTCACGCCATGCCGGCCCCGTCACCTTCATCGAGTTCCATCTCGTCGTGCCGGGCGACATGTCGGTGGCCGAGGCGCACGCGATCTGCGACCGGATCGAGGCGGCGCTGGAGGACGAACTGACCGAGACCCACGTCAGCATTCACGTCGAACCCGATACCGAGCGGCAACAGACCGGTGTTCCGATCCTTTGAACGGGGCCCGTCAGGCCGCCTGCGACCGCATGCGGACGGCCTCCACGCACCGTGCCAGCGTCGGGTTGTGCGGGTTCAGCGCGAAGGCGCGCTCGTGCGCCGTCGCCGCCTCCGCCGCCCGCCCCTGCGCGTCGAGGCTCAGGGCCAGCTGGTGGTGGAAGGCCGCGTTCGTCGGCGTCAGCGCGACCGCGGCGCGGAACGACGCCTCGGCCTCCGCGTGGGCGCCCCGGCGGGCGTGGACCAGCCCGATGCGGAAATGCGGCATGGACTGGGTCGGATTGGCGGCGAGCGCCGTCTCCATCGTGCCGATCGCCTCGTCCTCACGTCCGGCCTCCGCCAGTGCCGCGCCCAGATGGAAGAGGAAGGCGGCGTTGCGCGGATTGATGGCGAGCGCCGCCCGCTGCGCCGCGACCGCTTCCTCGTGGCGGGCCTGCACGGCGAGCGCGAGGCCGAGCACATGGTGGTGGACCGGGTTCTCGGGCGCGAGGCGGATCGCCCGACGGGCCCAGCCCTCCGCCGCCCGCCCGTCGCGCTCCTCGATGGCGAGCTGCGCCATCTCCGCATGGGCGGCGTCGGCGTCCGGATAGAGCGAGAGAGAGCGCAGGAGACGGGCGCGGGCGGCCGCCCGGTCGCCATCGACCCGCAGGCGGCGCCCTTCCAGCAGGTCGGCCGCGGCGCCGTCCGCCGAAAGGATGCGCCCCTCCAGCGGCAGCGCCCGGGGCATCGTCCCGTCCCGCACGAAGTCCGCGACCAGCGGGCGGAAGGCGTCGAACAGGTGCAGCGCCGCGGGCACCTCGTGGCCGACGCCGCGGAAGGTCCGCACCGTCACGCCGGGCAGGTGGTGGACCCGCAGCGCGCAGTGCAGATCGATCAGGTCCGCCTCGCCGGAGAGGATCGCGACGGGGCTCGGGCGCGCCCGGCGTTCGAGGATCGGAAGCAGGTCGTCCCACGGTCCGCGCGGCCGGTCGCCGACGAAGCGCGAGCTCCGGCTCCCCGGCAGCTTCACCTCCGTCTCCGGCCCGAAGGCGATCGACCGGTCGGCGTCGACCAGCGCGCCGAACAGCAGCGCCGCATAGCCGCCCATCGAGACCCCGACCGTCGCGACGGTGCGCGGGGCGAGGACGCCGATCGCCCGGCGCAGTTCCGCCGCGAGCCCCGGGACGTCGCCGGCGATGCCCGGGACCCCGTCGTGGTACCAGGAGTTCCCGGGCGTGTTCACGAACAGCCGGGCCGCCGGCATGTCGCGGACCGTGCCGAAGAGCGAGAACCGGCCCTCCGGCTCGTCGATGTGAGAGAAGACGATCGCGAGGCGGTCGGCGTGCTCCGCCCCCTCCAGCGCCCACCAGGGCGACGGTGTCCAGTCGAGCATCGCGGGCGCCCCTCAGCCGAAGAAGGCGAGACGGGCGAGGACGGCGCACAGGCCCAGCGCGGCGGCCCCGGCCCCGACGACGAGGGCGACGCGGACCGGCGAGGCCCGGTCGCCGGGACGGCCGCGCCGGACCGCCTCGTCGAGCGAGCGGAGCGATCCGTCCAGGCGGACGAGG
>JBIJED010000227.1:0-5399 GCA_044343785.1 Azospirillales bacterium
GCGGCGGCGGCGGCGATGCCGGTAGCCGCGGAGGGGATCGACCTCGAGACGCGGCTCATGACCGCGCGGCGGGAGACGCTGGCCGGACAGATCGCCGTGCTGCGGCGTCGCATCGGGCAGCTCCGCAACGAGATCGACGCCCACCGGGCGCAGCGGGCGGCCACCGCGGAACGGCTGCGCTACACCGAGGAGGAGATGGGGGCCGTCCGGCAGCTCCTCGACCGCGGGTACGAGCGCCGGCCCCGGCTTCTCGAACTCCAGCGGACGGTGGCCGACCTGCGCGGGCGCCTCGGCGAGCTGGCGGCCAACACCGCCCAGGCCGAGCAGGCCATCGCGGGGGCGGAGCTGGAGATCCTGAACCTCGCCGCCAACCGCCGGTCGGAGGCGACCGACGAGCTCCAGCGGACCCGCGCCACCGTCGCCGACCTCACCGAACGGCTGCGGGCCGCCGCCGACGTGCTGCGCCGCCAGACGATCCTGTCGCCCCAGGCGGGGAAGGTCACCAACATCCGCTACTTCACGCCCGGCAGCGCGATCGCGGCCGGGTCGCCGATCCTCGACATCGTGCCCCAGGACGACGAGCTGATCGTCGAGGCGCGGGTCGCCACGATCGACATCGACAGCGTGCGGCCGGGCCAGCCCGCGCTCGTCCGGCTCACCGCCTACAAGCAGCGGACGGTGCCGCCCGTGGAGGGCGAGGTGGTCGAGGTCTCCGCCGACCAGCTGACCGACGAGCGGACCGGCGCGCCCCACTACACGGCCCGCGTCCGGCTGCGGCCCGACGCGCTGAAGGATCTCGCAGGCGTCCGGCTCTATCCGGGCATGCCCGCCGAGGTGCTGATCCGCAGCCGCCCCCGCAAGGCGATCGACTATTTCCTCGCCCCGCTGACCGACAGCCTGCGCCGCTCGATGCGCGAGGAGTGAGGCCGGTGAACGTCCTCTTCCTCCATGCCCACTTCCCCGGGCACTACGGGCATCTGGCCCCGGCGCTGGCCGCCGATCCGGGGAACCGCGTGGTCTTCGGCACCGCCGCGGCGGGGGCGGCGATGGCGCGCGTCGACGTCCGGATCCTCGACCCTCGACGCGCGATCCCCGCCGCCCATCCCTACCTGCGGCCGCTCGAGGACGCGGTGCGCCTCGGCCAGGCGGCGTGGCGGCTGTGCCGGGACCTGCGGGGCGAGGGCTTCGTCCCGGACGTGGTGTGCGCGCACGCGGGGTTCGGCCCCGGCCTCTACGTGAAGGAGGCGTTCCCCGACACACCCCTCGTCACCTACTTCGAGTGGTTCTACCGGTCGTGCGGCGCCGACGCCGACTTCCTCGACGGGCCGGTCCATCCGGACGACGCCTGCCGCATCCACACCGCCAACGCGGCCCTGCTCCTGGAACTCGCGGCCTGCGACGCAGCGCTGTGCCCGACCGCGTTCCAGCGGGCGCAGTTCCCGGCCGCGTTCCGGGATCGGCTGACGGTCCTTCACGACGGCATCGACACCGACCGCATCCGCCCGGCGCCGGGCACGCCGATGGTCCTGCCCGGCCTCGACCCGACCGGCGCTGAGGCGATCGTCACCTACGCGACGCGCGGGATGGAGGCCTACCGCGGCTTCCCGCAGTTCATGCGGGCCGCGGCGGACCTCGTGGAGCGCCGCCCCGGCCTCCATGTCGTCGTCGGCGGCACGGACGCGACCTTCTACGGACCGCGCCGCGCCGACGGGCGCCCCTGGGGCGAGGCGATGCGAGCGGAGCTGGCCGGGCGCGACCTCTCCCGCATCCACTTCGTCGGGCCGCTCGCGCCGGGGCCGTGGCTGCGCCTGCTGCAGGCGACGACGGTCCACGTCTATCTGACCGTGCCTTTCGTCCTGTCCTGGTCGCTGATCGAGGCGATGGCCGCGGGGTGCTGCATCGTCGGGTCCGACACCGCCCCCGTCCGCGAGGCGATCGACGACGGCGTCCACGGCCTCCTCGCCGACATGCGCGCCCCGGCGTCCGTGGCCGACCGGATCGCGACGGCCCTCGACGACGCCGGCCTCCGGTCGCGCCTGGGCCGCGCGGCCCGCGACCGCGCCGTCGCGCGCTACGCCCTGTCGGACCGGCTGGCGGACCATCTGGCGGTCGTGCGCCGTGCCGCCGGCCGTCACGACAGTGAAACGAACCGAATTTCGATGCAATCTGTGTTCATGATCTGACAAAGAGAAGATAAATTTTGTACTGCACTGCGATTATACAACAACAAAACAACACAACTGTTCTTGAACATAATGTTGTCCCACTATCTTTCGGATAGTTTTTCTTGATCCAGTCGGGTCCATTGGATGAATATCCGTTCGCACCCGGCCTCAGGCCTTAAAATCGTTCGACATGAAGAGGATTGACACATGGCGACCCTTCCCGGCGGTGCCTACGACGTGATCCACATCGGCGGAAACGGCGATGACGTCCTCATCGGCACCGCCCTCCACGACCTCATGCTCGGCCTGAAGGGCAGCGACACGCTGCTCGGCGGTGCCGGCGCCGACGTGCTGATGGGCGGCGCCGGCGACGACCGCATGGACGGCGGCTCGGGCGACGACATCCTGACCGCGGGCAAGGGCGACGACCTGCTCTCGGGCGGCGACGGGCGCGACACGCTGGACGGCGGCAAGGGCGACGACGTGCTGTCGGGCGGCAACGGCAACGACGTGATGCTGGGCGGCGACGGCGGCGACGTGATGCACGGCGGCGGGCACGACGACGTGCTGCTGGGCGGCAACGGCGCCGACGTCCTTCGCGGCGGCACGGGCAAGGACTGGCTGGACGGCGGGAAGGGCGACGACTTCCTCTTCGGCGACCAGGGCGACGACCGCCTCGCCGGCGGCGCGGGCGACGACGTGCTCGCGGGCGGCACCGGCCGCGACGCCTTCGTCTTCGCCGGCGGCGGCGGGCAGGACGTGGTGCTCGACTTCAAGGTCGGCGAGGACGTCCTCCAGATCGCCCGCAACGTGAACGGCACGGGGATCACCTCGGCGGCCGACGTGGCGGCCCGCGTGACCGACGCGCACGGCTCGGCGGTGATCGACCTCGGCCACGGCGACACCGTGACCCTCGCCGGCGTCTCGGCCGAGCAGGTCTCCAGCAACCCGAACGCGATCTTCGTCGTGTCCTGACGCGTGAGCGCGGGCGGTGCCGTCGGCACCGCCCCGCCCGACGCCGGCCCCCGCCCCCGGAATGCCCGCATGCCGAACCTCGCAGCCCTTCCGCGACCCGGCCACGAGACCGCGCCGGCCGCTCTCCATGCGATCGGGGCCGACCACATGTTGGCGGTCTGGGACGCCCCGGCCGGCGAGGCCGACCAGCGGCTCCGCCCGTCGGTCAACGGCGCCGAGGCGCCGCGGCCCTACGCCCTCCTGTCGGTGCCGACGAGCTGGGGCGGACGGCGGACGCTCGCCGTCCTGCGCCGCATCGCACCGGCGGGAATCCCCACGGTCGTCCGCGTCGCCGGCGCCGAGACCGGCGTGCCCGTGGCCGAGGCCCGGGCGGGCGGCGCGCTGCCCGACGTCGATCCCCGGCTCCTGTTCGGGACGCTGGACGCGCCCGCGCGCCTGCGCGTCGTTCGGATGATCCTCGATTTCGCCGGTCCGTCGGCGGCGCTGCGCACCGATCCGGCCTTCGTCGAGACCTGCCGGCGCCTCGTGAGCGAACTGGCCCCCCGCCCGTCCGATCTCGTGCCCTGCGCGCGGATGACGGACACGCTCCTCCTTTGCGAAGGCACGCTGTCGCGCGGGTTCGGCGAGATCCTCGCGACCTTCGTCCTGACGCCCACCGCCATGGGCCCGGCGCCCCTGCCGCCGCAGGCCGGCGAGGGCGCGGTCGCGGACGGGCGGCTTCCGCTCCACCTCGCGCTCGACCGGCGCCTGTGCGCCGACGGGACGCTCGTGGTCATGATCGGCCGCAACGGCCTCGCCACCCGCACCC
This sequence comes from Azospirillales bacterium, assembly GCA_044343785.1. Lineage (GTDB taxonomy): Bacteria > Pseudomonadota > Alphaproteobacteria > Azospirillales > Azospirillaceae > CANGXM01. Next base: position 3,949 of record JBIJED010000227.1, read on the forward strand.
CCGCCACGCCGGACGCCGGGCTCCCGGCGCTGGCCGACCATTTCGCCAGGACCGGCGGCAACAGCCCGGCCCGGCGCTACGCCGCCCGCAGCCTCGCCGCGCGCGGGGGCGACGACCCGGCCGCGGCGGCGGCGCTGCTCGAACTCCAGGCGCTCTCCCCGCTCGCCACGCGCCGGATCGCCGATCCGGCGCGCCCTCTCGGGGCCGCGGTCGAGGTCGCCGTCCCGGTCGAGGGGGGCGGGCTGTTCCTCGCCGGCTGGCTGCACGATCCCCATGGGCTCGTGACCGGGATCGAGGTGGTGACGCCCTTCGGCGACACGACGCCCGTCGGCCTTCCCGCGGACCGGTTCGCCCGGACGGACGTCGCGGGCCTCTACGGCCGGTCGGCCCGCCCCGGCTTCGTCGCCTTCGTTCCCGGCGGCGTGCCGGGCGGACGGGCGCTGCAGGTGACCCTCGCGCTGCGGCTCGCGTCGGGCGGGACGGTCGAGCTGGTGCCGCCGCCCCGCCCGGCCGGCGACGCGGCGGCGCGCGACCTGATCCTCGCCGCGATGCCGGCCGCGGCGTTGACCGACGACCGCGTCGACCGGATCCTCCTTCCCGCGGTGGCGCCGCTCCAGGCGGCGCATCAGCGCGACCGCCGCGCGCCGGACGTCGTCGCATTCGGTCCGCGGACGCGGCCCGTCGACCTCTGCGTCGTCGTCGCCCTCGCCGACGCGCCCGACCGGCTGCGGATGCTGGCCGCGGCGCTCGCGACCGACCCCGGCGCCGCGACCGCCCAACTGCTCGTGGCGCTCGACGGGCCCGACCGGCGGGAGGAGGCCGAGCGGCTGCTGCACGGCCTCCACCGGCTCTACGGACTGCCCGTCACCCTGGTCGCGGGCCAGGACCGGCACGGGCGCGCGGCGGCCACGAACGACGCGGTGGCGGCGGCCGGGGCGCGCCGGCTGCTGCTGCTCGGCGCCGACGTCCTGCCGACGGGTGTCGGATGGATCGGGGCGATGGCGGACGCGCTCGCAGAGGATCCCCGGCACGGCGCCGTCGGCGCCCGCCTCCTTCACGCCGACGGATCGGTCGCCCACGCGGGCCTTCTGGTCGGCGACGGCGCCGACGGGATGCCGGCGATGGTCTGGCGCCACCGCGGCTGGCCGGCCGACCACCCCGCGGTGCTGGCAGCGGCCCCGGTCGCGGCGGTGACGGAGCACGCGACGATGACCACCCGGGCGGCGTTCGAGGCCGCCGGCGGCCTGGGCGAGGCCCACCTCGCGTCCGACCGCGGCGAGACCGGCTTTTGCCTGCGCCTCGCCGCGGCGGGCCTCGGGTGCCGCTACGTTCCGCGCGCGGCGCTCCTCCAGCTGGCGCCCCCCGCCGATCCCGCCGCGCCCGCCGTGGCGCACGACCGCCGGCTCGACGCGCGCCTGCTCGCGTCCGCCCCCACCGCCCCCCCCCCCCGC
>JBIJED010000228.1:0-5386 GCA_044343785.1 Azospirillales bacterium
CCTCGCCAAGAAGCTGAAGGACTGAAGGGAACCGCCGACAGGCCCGCCGGTGTCGTTGACACCCCGGGACCCGGGCGGATAGAAGGTACAGGCACGCGCCCTCCGCCGGGACGTGCACCGCGGAGAGGTGGCCGAGTGGCTGAAGGCGGCGGTTTGCTAAACCGTTGTACGGGGAAACCCGTACCGTGGGTTCGAATCCCATCCTCTCCGCCATTCTGCCGCCCCGCCATGCCGCCGCTCCGGTGTTCCGGTCGGCCGGCCGTTTCCGCGATCGGCGATCTTCGCGACCCCCACATTCGCCCCCCCGACGTCGGCAGCGACGACGAAGGTCAGTATCATCAAGAGTTATGCCACCGGGGGTGGTTTTGCTGTTTCATGCGCGAGGCGTCGGCACGTCGCCGCATGCAAACGAAGGCGCGCCATGTCGTACGACACCTCGGCCGCTGAACTGTTCGCGCTCCTTCTCGAACGACGGACCCGCCAGCAGGTGCTGATCGCGTCCTTCGGGCGCTTCGCCCTGAAGCAGATCGGCCGTCCCGCCTTGATGCAGGAGGCGGCACGCCTCGCCGCAGAAGGCCTCCACGCCTCCTTCGCCAAGGTTCTGGAACACGAACCCGGGACGGACACGCTGATCGTTCGCGCCGGGGTCGGCTGGGGTCCGGGCGTCATCGACGAGGTCCGGTTCCCGCCCGGCGCGACATCCCCCGCCGGATACGCCTTCGCCATGGGCGTTCCCACCTTCAGCAACGACCTGGCGAACGACCACCGGTTCGGCCTGCCCGAGCTGCTGGCCGACAACGGCATCCGGCGCGAGGTCAACGTCGTGATCAGCGGCGAGACGGGGCCGCCGTTCGGCATCCTCGAGGTGGACGACACGGCCGACGGCGTCTTCAGCGACGACGACATCTATTTCCTCGAGTCGCTGGCCAACACCCTGGGGCTGGCGCTCGAACGCAACCGGCTGAACGCGGATCGCGACCGGCTGCTGCACGAGCGCGGGATCCTCCTCTCGGAGGTGCATCACCGGGTCAAGAACAGCCTGCAGCTCGTCTACACCGTCCTGGCCCTGCAGGCGAAGGACGCGGGCAATGCGACGACGCGGGCCCTGCTCGAACTGAGCGCGATGCGCGTGCTGACCATCGCGACCGTCCACGAGCGCCTCTATCAGGACGACAGCTTCGATGCCGTGGAAATGCACCCCTACCTTCTGGGGCTGGTCGAGGCTCTCAGGGCCGGTCTGCGCGACATGGAGCCGGGCCGTCTGATCTCCCTCGACGCCGGTCCGGGCACCTGGTGGCCACCGCGGCGGGCGCAGGCGCTGGGCCTGATCCTGACGGAACTCGTGACGAATGCGCTGAAGCACGGCAGGGGCGAAATCCGGGTCCGCTTCGCCGGGACCATCCCTCCCGATGGCGCCCGACTGGAGGTCGAGGACGACGGCATGCCGTCGGATCACGATGCCGCACGTTCGGGCGACGGCGTCGGGCTGCGGATCGTCAGGGCGCTTCTGGTCGAGCACAGCGGGACGCTGTCCTTCGTCGCGCGGCCCACCGGGACCCATGTCGTCGCGGCGTTCAAGCCCGGTACGATCACCGTCCGCTGATCGTCCAAGCCTGTGCATGACCCGGACCCGGTCGGCGAACGGATCGTCATCGAGGATCACCCTCTCCGCTGCTCAGGTCCGCGCCCGCGCCTCCGCCGAGAGAGGGCGCGCGGCCACCACCTTTGAGCACGGCGCTCGCGAGGCGGCCGTCCTGGTCGAGGAGGTCGAGGAAGATCTGGCGTTCCAGCCTGAGCACCACGACCGCTGTGATCGCGACGATGGTCGCGCTGCGGTCGACGTCGCACAGGAGCCCGATCTCCCCCATCACCGCGTTGGGGCCAAGTACGGCCAGCGCCTTCGCCGGATCGCGGGCGTCGCGGCCGGCGAGGACGGCGAGGTGCGCGATGGAGAGGCACTTACGGGCGTATAGCGGTGAATATCATAAGCATTTGAATGATGCGGCCGAGGTGGTGCTGGCGGTCCTGGCGATCTGCGCCGGGCCGCCCGGCCCGCGGCCGGCGGACCCACGCGACCCGCCGCGGCGATAGCGGCAGCGGGCCGGCGGGCGGGGGCCGGCGGCGGGGGCCGGCGGCGGGGGCCGGCGGGCGGTGACGTCAGGGCGTGCGGACGCGGACGTAGGCGTACCACGCGGTGCCGCGCGGGCTGCCGGGCGCGACGCCGATCTCACGGATGCCCTCCAGCCCGTTCCAGCGCATGACGTGCTCGTTCGCGTGGGTCGGGCGGCGGACCGGGAGGCCGAGGACGGGCATCACGGCCGCCGGCACGAAGGGCGTGCCGCGATGGAAGAAGATCGTCCACCCGTCGGCCTGGCCGGCGATGAACACCACCTCGACGGCGCCGCCCCGATAGGTGCAGCGCGGGCCGCGCCGCGTGGGCTCGCAGGCGGACGGCGCGCCGAGCTCTGCGTCGACCGTCGCGCGGTCCGCCAGCGCCAGGGCGAGGAGCGGCACGAAATCGGTCGAGGGGCGAGGGGCGTCGGTGACGTCCTCGATCACCACGCCGGACGGTGGCGCCTGGGCCGCGGCGGCGAACGGGAGGACGAGGGCGAGGGCGGCGAGGACGAGGCGGATCATGGCGCGCGCTCCGGTGGTGGGACCGGGTCGATCTTATCGCTCGGAGGGTGCCGCGCCGATGTCTATCCGCGGGCGGGCGTTGTCCACAGGGCCTGGGCAACCGAGGTTTGAAGGGTGTTGAAGGGGCCGTTGAACTGGGATCGACGGGTGCCAAAGCGCGCGTCAAAATCGCGACGGTCGGCGGGCGGTGCGATACGAGTGCCAAATCGCGCGTCGATCACCGCCCGCCCGCCGGATCCCGTTTATGTCAGGGGCGCCGCGGGTTCCGTCCCGTTTCGTCCCGCCCGGTCCCGGATGATCCCGCGTACAATACCGAGCAGCAGCTCACAGGTCGCGGTTCGGCGTCTGGATGACCGCCTGCATGCGGGGGACGACGATCGCCTGGACCGGCAACGTCGCAATCGCGGCGAGGCCCAGGATCCAGTCCTGCACGAACATGAGGACGAGGATCGTCGTCAGCGTGCCGATCTGGAACAGGGGCCGGGCGAAGGCGTCGCCGATGAAGGTGCCGAGAGGCACCACCTCGGCGGTCACCGACGACACGTCTCGCCCGCCGACAGGCGCTGGAACCGGCTGGGCGGGAACCGCAGGACGCGGAAGCACAGCTCGAACGCCAGGCGGCGGAGCATCCGTTCCGCGTCAGGGCGACGACGACCAGTTGCTGGCGCCGGCTGTGCCGCCAGATGTAGCGGAAAAGGCTCGATTCCATCCCCGGGGCCGGCGAACCATCGCGTTCGCTTCGATCCGGCGCGCCGATCGGGCCGCGTTCTTCGAACGAGAGCTTATCCTTGTGGATGGGGGGTCTTCAGCAGGTCCCGTCAAGGGGCCGTCTTGCACTGGATGTCCTACCGCCCCTCGGCGACACGGTGGACGGCATGGGGTATCCGGATGCTGCAGCGCGATCGTCCGGTACCGTGGTGATCGCAGAGCCTCGTGCCTGTCGTCGCCGCATCCGTTCCGCGCCATTCGGTCGCGGATGGACGACGAACCGGCCGTATTCGGCTCATGATCTATCCAAACAAGCGGACGAGATCGGAAACCTTCTTGCGGAAGCATGCGGGTTCGTCGAGAATAAAAAAACAAATAGAAAAACGCCTGCCATGATCATCAATAACTGGCCTTTAATCATCGCCACTGCCCCTACCGTTACCGCTCTGCATGCTCCCGGACCTGTGTCCGACCGGTATTTCAATCAGCGATAACATGTTTGGGAGAAGTCGAATACACGGGCGGCCATCAAAGGGGTTGTCCGAACGTCCGTCTGGCAGCCGAACGGAAGGGCCATGGCGACCCGCGCATGACCACGGTTCCTGTTTCGCGCACGTCGCGTCCGGCCGCGACCGGAGCCATCGCTTACGAGTTACGCCGATCGCGGATCGGACGGCGGGAGCCCACCGTCGGGGCGGAACGCCATCGCGACGCCGTTCATGCAGTAGCGCCGGCCGGTCGGCGGCGGGCCGTCGGGAAAGACGTGGCCGAGGTGGCCCCCGCAACGGGCGCAGTGCACCTCGGTTCGGACCATGAAGAGGCTCCGGTCCGTCCGGGTTCCCACCGCGCCCGGAAGCGGCGCGGTGAAGCTGGGCCAGCCGGTCCGGCTGTCGAACTTCGCCGGGGAGGCGAAGAGTGCGGCGTCGCAGCCGGCGCAGTGGAAGGTGCCTTCACGTTTCTCCCGGTCGAGCGGGCTGGTTCCCGCACGTTCGGTGCCGTGGCGGCGCAGGACGCGGTATTGTTCGGGTGTCAGACGGTCACGCCATTCGGCGTCGGTCAGGTCGACGGGGTATGCTGTCGTCGTCTTGTCCGCAGGCATCGCTCACTCCCGGCACGGGCCACGGGAAGGAGGTGGTGCATGCGAGGCGGAACGGAAGGCCGGAGGGGATCGATCATGGACATCATGCGCGCCGGGACACGGCCGTCGGGCGTCGGGCCGCCGGAATGGTTCACCGGTCGGGTGCGGATCGACCCGCTGTTCGCCGCGCCGTCGCCCGCGCGGGGCCGGGGCGCGGCGGTGACGTTCGAGCCGGGCGCGCGGACCCACTGGCACACCCATCCGCTGGGCCAGACCCTGATCGTCACCGCGGGCGTCGGCTGGGTCCAGCGCGAAGGCGGCCCGGTCGAGGTGGTGCGCCCGGGCGACGTGGTCTGGTTCCCGCCGGGCGAGCGGCACTGGCACGGGGCCACCGCCACGTGCGCCATGACCCACGTCGCCCTGCAGGAGGACCTCGACGGGCGGTCGGTCGACTGGCTGGACGCGGTCGTGGACGCGGACTACCGCGGGCCGGCGCCCTGATCGTCGGCCTCGCGGAGCCTGCGGCGAACGATCAGGCGAGCACCCGTTCCGCCCAGACGTTCACCTTGCCGATCGCGAAGCCGAAGCCCGCGAACGCCGTGTAGAGCATCAGCAGGTTCGCCAGCATGGCCGCCTCGGTCGCATCCGCCGGCGAGCCCCCGCGCCGGTCGCATCGTTCCCGCGCCGAACCTCGACCGAATGGGGTACGCCCGTCAACCGGTCGGACGGCGCGCGGCCCCCGTCGCGGCGAGGAACGACCGCACGCCCGGGTCCGTCGTGAGGGCGAGGGCCCGGTCGGCCGCCTCCGTGGCCTCGGCGGTCCGGCCGAGGCGGTCGAGCGCCCGCATCCGCACGACGTGCCAGGGCTGGTACCGCTCCGTCCGGTCGGCGGGCATCGCGTCGAGCGCCGCGAGGACGCCCGCCGCATCGCCGGCCTCCAGCCGCGCGGCGGCACGCGCCACG
>JBIJED010000229.1:0-5358 GCA_044343785.1 Azospirillales bacterium
CGTGGCCGCGATCGAGCGCGACGTCGGACCGCTCGACGTGCTGGTCAACAATGCCGGGATGCAGTTCCGCGCGCCGCTGCAGGACTTTCCGGTGGATGCCCGGGACCGGCTGATGGCGACGAACGTGCGCAGCGTGTTCCTCGTCGCGCAGGCCGTCGCCCGCCACATGATCCCCCGCCGCCGCGGTCGGATCGTCAACGTCCGTTCGGTCCAGAGCGAACCGGCCCGCCGGGGCATCGCGCCCGACACGGCGACGAAGGGGGCGGTGAGGAACCTGACGGCGCTGGTCGCCGACGAGGCCTTCACCCAATGGCTTTCCGGCCGCACGCCGGCGGGATGCTGGGGCGACGTGGAGGAGCTGGTGGGGGCGGCGGTCCTCCTCGCGTCGGACGCGGCCAGCTGCATCGACGGCCACGTCCTCTACGTCGACGGCGGCATCACCGCGACGCTGTGACGGGGCCGGTTCGCCGACAGGGGGGTTCCGGTCGGCGCCCGGATGCGCGAGGATCGCGCCGAATGCCCGGCCGCCGCCGCGGCCCCACCGGAGATTCCCCCATGGCCAAGAAGAAGCCGGTCGTCGAGACCGGGTTCGCCCTGTTCGACGTCTTCTACGAGGACGGCAGCCGCACCTCGAACCGCAAGGTGCCACGGTCGGAGGTGGGGAGCCTCGACGGGATGGGGCCCGTGAAGGCCTTCATCGAGGCGCAGGATCGGAAGATCGCCGAGATGTCCGGCAATCCCCGCGGGGCGATCAAGAAGATCACGCCGTCGCCGGAGCGGTGAGGCGCCTTTCGCGGCTGCGCCGCCCCTCACCCTCCCATCGCCTGCGGCGGCGGGCCCCTCCCACTGCCCTTGCCGCGGGAGAGGTCGACCGCGAACAGCGGTCGACGGGTGAGGGTGATCGACGGATCACAACGGCTTCAGTCCCGCCTCGATCTGCGCCCGCCGGGGCTCCAGGAACGGGGGCAGGGCGAGGCGTTCGCCCAGGCTCTCCCGCGGCTCGTCCGCATCGAACCCCGGCCCGTCGGTCGCGATCTCGAACAGGATCCCGTTCGGCTCCCGGAAATAGAGGCTGCGGAAGTAGAACCGGTCGACCGGCCCGCTGGACGGCACCCGGAGTTGCCGCAGCCGGTCGTTCCACGCCTCGTACTGGTCGTCCGGGCAGCGGAAGGCGACGTGGTGGACGCCGCCCGCCCCCGGCCGGGCGGCCGGAAGGTCGGGGTCGACGGCCACGTGGAGTTCGGCCGCCGGCCCGCCGGGGCCCATGGCATGGACGTGGGTCGTCTTCGCCGGGGCGCCGGGCGTCGGATAGGTGCGCACGGCGGTCATCCCCATGACGCGGGTGAGTGCCGCCTCGGTCGGGCCCAGGTCCGGCACGCTGATGGTGATCGGCCCCAGCCCGCGGATCTGGCGCTCCGCCGGAACGGGGCTCCGCGCCCACGGATGGGCCGGGCCGGTGCCGCCGTCGTCGACCAGCGACAGGCGCTGTCCCTCGAAATCCTCGAAGTCGAGGGTGGCGCGGCCGTCGCGTTCGACGATGCCGTCTGTCCGCAGGCCCGCTCCGTCGAGGCGCGCCTTCCACCAGGCGAGCGCATCCGCGCCCGCCACCCGGAGCGCGGTGCGGGCGATGGAATGGGTGCCCCGTCCCTCGCGGCCGACCGGCCAGTCGAAGAAGGTGAGGTCGCTGCCGGGCGACGCCTCGCCGTCGGCGTAGAAGAGGTGGTAGGCGCTGACGTCGTCCTGGTTGACCGTCCTCTTCACCAGCCGCATGCCGAGCGTGCCCGTGTAGAAGGCGTGATTGGCCGCGGCCTGGGCGGTGACGGCGGTCAGGTGGTGGATGCCGGTGAGCTGCATGGCCGCTCTCCTCAGGACAGGGTGTCGAGGAAGGTCCGGGCGAGGGCGACGTCGCCCTGGGTGAGCCCGTGCCCGGTCGGAAGGGTGCGGTGGTCGACGGCGGCCCCCGCTCCGGCGAGGATCGCGGCCAGGGTGGCCGCGTTCACGGCCGGGACGATCGGGTCGGCCGATCCGGAGAGGATCAGCACCGGCCGCCCGTCGAGGCCGCCCGCCGCCGGTTCCGGCAGCGGGACCATCGCGCGCAGCAGGACCGCACCGGCGAACGCGTCCGGCCGGCGCATCAGGATCGCCGCGGCGACGTTGGCGCCGTTCGAGAAGCCGACCGCGACGGGGGCCGCGAGGCCGTGGGCCTCGCGCGCCGCCACGACGAAGTCCGCCAGTTCGTCCGCCCGTGCGCGGACGTCGTCGTGGTCGAACACCCCCTCGGCGAGGCGACGGAAGAAGCGGGGCATCCCGCCCTCCGACACCTTGCCGCGGGGCGACAGCAGCGCCGCCCCGGGCGACAGCATCCGGCCGAGGGGCAGCAGGTCGTCCTCGTCCCCGCCCGTCCCGTGAAGGAGGAGGAGCGGCGGCCGGCCGGGTACCGTGGCCGGCTCGAACCGGTGGACGAAGGAGAGCGCGGTGGTGGTCATGGGATCCTCCCGGGCCGTCAGCGCAGAGCCGGCAGATGGGCCTCGATCTCGGCCCGCCGGGGCTCGAGGAAGGCCGGAAGCCTGAGCGCGGTGCCGAGCGTCTCCGCCGGCTCGTCGACCGCGAAGCCGGGATCGTCGGTCGCGATCTCGAACAGCACGCCGCCCGGCTCGCGGAAATAGACGGAGCGGAAGTAGTTGCGGTCCTTCTGCTCCGTGGTCCTCAGTCCGTGCTCCTCGCCCAGTCGCTTCACCATCGCCGCCTGGTCGGCGTCGTCGGCGGCGCGGAAGGCGACGTGGTGGACGGTGCCGGCGCCGAGGCGCCCGCGGGCGAGGTCGGTCGCCCGGCGCAGGTCGACCACCGACCCGATCTCCGCCCCCGGCGCGCGGAAGCGCAGCCGCCCGTCCGCCTCGCCGTCGCGGACGAAGCCGAGGACGTCGGTCAGGATGCGGGCGGTCCGCGACGGCTCGGCCACGACCAGCGTCACCCCGTGGAAGCCGTCGATGGCGCCGTCCGCCGTCCGCGCGTCCGCCGTCCGCGCGTCCGCCGTCCGCGCGTCCGCCGACCCGACGAGCGCGAGGCGCGTGCCGTCGGGGTCGCGGAAGGCCAGCACCCGCTCGCCGAACCGCTCGACCGGCATGTCGAAATCGACGTCGGCCTCCGCGAGGCGCGCGGTCCAGTCGTCGATCGAGCCCGCCGGCACGCGGAACGCGGTCTCGTGCGTCTCGCCGGTGCCGAAGCGGCCGGGGGCGGCGTCCCCCCAGGGGAAGAACGTCATGATCGTGCCGGGGCGCCCGGCGTCGTCGCCGAAATAGAGATGCCAGGTGCCCGGGTCGTCGAAGTTGACCGTCCGCTTGACCAGCCGCAGGCCGAGCGTGCGCACGTAGAAGTCGACGTTGCGCCGTGCCGGCCCGGCGATCGCGGTGACGTGGTGGATGGCGTTGGTCTTCATCGCGTGTGCCCTCCCTGGCGGGGACCTCGCCCGCGCCGTTCGCGACGAGACATGTGGACGGCGATGGCCGGACCCAACGGGTCTGTCCTTGCGTGGATGCAAACGATAGAGTGCATTTCCGCAGAGACGATTGCGCAAGGGAAAACGGCGATGGCGGAAGGGACCGACGGGCCGTCGTGGGACGATTTCCGCCTGATCGGCGCCGTGGCCGAGGCGCGCGGCCTCGCCGGGGCCGCGGAGCGGCTCGGCCTGAACCATTCGACCGTCTTCCGCCGCCTCGGCGCGATCGAGGCGGCGCTGGGTGTCGCCCTGTTCGAGCGGCGGCGCGACGGCTACGTTCCGACCCCGGCGGGCGAGGAGATGGCGGCGGTCGCGGGCCGCATCGCCGACGACGTCGTCGACTTCGCCCGCAAGGTGGCGGGGCGTCAGCCCTCGCCATCGGGGGAGCTGCGCGTGACGACGAACGACAGCCTGCTGCTGCACCTGCTCATGCCGATGTTCGCCCGCTTCCGCGCGGCCTGCCCGGAGGTGCGGCTCGACGTCGTGACGTCGAACCCGGCGCTGAACCTCTCCCGCCGCGACGCCGACGTGGCGATCCGGGCGACCGCCCGCCCGCCGGACACGCTCGTGGGGCGTCGCGTGGCCCGGATCGCCTGGGCGCTCTACGGCCGGCGTGGCGAGGGGGAGGGGACCGGGGGGCGGGACTGGGTCCTGCCCGGCGACGACATCGCGGCCCTTCCCGTGGCCGCCGCGGCCCGCGCGTCCGTCCCGCCCGGGCGGATGGCGTGCCGGCTCAACACGGTCACGGGGCTCGCGGGCGCGGTGTCGGCGGGGATCGGCATCGGCCATCTGCCCTGCTTCGTCGCCGACCGCGATCCCTGGCTCGTCCGGCTCGCCCCGCCGGACCCGGCCCATGCGGCCGACCTCTGGCTCCTGACGCATCCGGACCTGCGGCAGTCCCCGCGGGTCCGCGTCTTCATGGAGGCCATGGCGACGGAGATCGCGCGGCAGCGGGCGGCGCTGGCCGGCGAGGTGCCGGCAAGTCATTAGATCCGCATTGGATACAGTACGTCCCCACCTGGCGCGATTTTGGTCACATCGCCCGAATGGCAGGCAGGTTCGGTCGAAGGTGATGGCCGATCCGGGTGATCCGGCGGGCAGGGCCGTGCGGCACGGCGATTGCTGTTCGCTGTCGGTCGAACGACAACGACGGACAGGGGTCCTTCAAGATGCCAGCCCTCCGCACGCTTCCGGTCCGGAGCGTCCTCCTCGCCTCCGCCGTGGCCCTCGCCGCGCTCGCGGCACCCGCCGACCTCCGTGCCCAGGAGAAGGTCCTGCGCATCGCCATGACGGCGGCGGACATTCCGCGCACGCACGGCCAGCCGGACCAGGGTTTCGAGGGGAACCGCTTCACCGGCATTCCGATGTTCGACGCGCTGACCCACTGGGACCTGTCGAAGTCCGACGCCCCGTCGGTTCTGGTCCCGGGCCTCGCGACCGAATGGGCGGCGGACGCGACGGACCGGACGAAGTGGATCTTCAAGCTGCGCCCGGGCGTGAAGTTCCAGGACGGATCGGCGTTCGACGCCGACGCGGTCGTCTGGAACGTCGAGAAGGTGCTGAAGCAGGACGCCGACCATTTCGACCCCAGTCAGGTGGGCGTCACCGTCTCGCGCATGCCGACCCTGCGCTCGGCCCGCAGGATCGACGCGACGACGGTGGAGCTGACCACCTCGGAGCCCGACAGCTTCCTGCCGATCAACCTCACCAACCTCTACATGGCCTCGCCCGCGCACTGGGCGAAGAAGCTGGCCGAGGTTCCGGCGAGCGTCACCGATCCCAAGCAGCGCGCGGCCCAGGCGTGGACCGCCTTCGCCGCCGACCCGTCGGGCACCGGCCCCTTCAAGGGCGTGCGTCTCGTC
>JBIJED010000230.1:0-5354 GCA_044343785.1 Azospirillales bacterium
CCGTGGCTGGTGTCCACGGGCTTCACGGCGATGCGCACCTCGCGCTGGCGGCTCTACACCACGCGCGCCCTGACCGGGGCCGTGTCGATGTTCAGCTGGTTCTACGGCATGGCGCACATGCCGCTGGGTGCCGCCCAGGCGCTGTCGTTCACCCAGCCGCTGTTCGCCACGCTTCTCGCCGCCGTCATCCTGCGCGAGGACGTGCGCCTGCGGCGGTGGAGCGCCACCGTCCTCGGCTTCGTCGGCGTGCTGATCATCATCCAGCCGGGATCGCGGCCGGTCGGCATCCCGGAGATGGCCGTCCTCCTCTCCGCCCTGTTCGGCGCGATGTCGGCGGTGCAGGTGAAGTCGCTCTCGAAGACCGAGAGCACGAGCGCGATGGTCTTCTTCCTCGCCCTCTACATGACGCCCTTTTCCCTCGTCCCGGCGCTGTTCGTCTGGACGTGGCCGCCGCTGGAGGCGTGGTTCTGGATCGCGGCGATGGGGACGGTCGGCACGATCGGGCACCTGTGCGTCGTCCGCGCCTATCACCTCGCCGAGGCGTCGGCGCTGATGCCCTACGACTACATCCGACTTCCCATGGCGGCGATGTTCGGCTGGGCGATCTACAACGAGGCGCTGACCACGACGTTCTGGATCGGCGCCGCGATCATCGCCGGCAGCGCCATCTACATCGCCCATCGCGAGCGCGTGATCCGGCGCCGCGAACTCGACCGTTCCGCGCGCGGCCTCGCCGCCGACACGGTCAAGACCCGCAACTGATCCTCAGGCCGCCGTCCGCACCAGCGCGACGAGGAGGGCGAGGACGACGAGCGCCGTCAGCAGGCGTCGAAGCGCGGGATACCACGCCGGCGCCCATCCGGCCGCCACCGCCCGAAGGTCCGCCACATAGAGGAGCCCGAAGGCCACGAGGAACAGGGCGAGGGCCCCCGGCGTCGGCAGCAGCAGCCCGACCCAGGCCATCAGCGGCGGGACGACGGACCCGCCGTAACGCAGCCAGGGTGCGGGCGGGTCGGGATCCGCCATGGCGAGCCCCCAGTGGACGGCCCCCATGAAGGCGAGGATCACGGCCGCATAGCCCAGCAGCGCCGGCATCACGACGGGACCGAGATCGGGCCGAAGGACCGGCAGCAGCGCCCCCGCCCAGAACGGGATGAGCCCGCCCAGACCGAGCAGGAGCGCCGGCCGGGGAACGGCCGCGAGACCCTCCGCGGGGGGCGTCACGCCGCGTCGTCCGAGGGCAGGCGGTCAGGATCGGCGAGCGCCGCCCGCGCGCGGTCGTAGTGATCGGGCCGGAGGTGGACGGCCACCGTCCGGATCGCCAGCGCGATCACCGCGGCGTCGTCCGTGAACCCCAGGAGCGCCACCACGTCCGGCAGCGCGTCGATCGGCATCACGAAATAGGCCAGCGCCCCCAGGAGAATCGCCTTGGCCCGGGTCGGCGTCGCCGGGTCGGTCGCCGCGTACCACGCCGCGACGGCGTCGGTGGCGAAGGGGACACGGCGCAGATTCGCGCGCACCTTCGACCAGAATCCGCGGCGGACGGTGCGCGCATTGGCCTCCACCCGTTCGGGGGCGGCGGCGATGATCCGGGCTGGAAGGCCGGTGGTTTCGCTCATGTCCGAAGATATGGTCGACGCCCGGGCGGCTGTCCATCGGCCGTCGGTGTGGCATGCTCCGCCGAGCGACGTCAGAGGAGGGCGCGGGATGCGGATCGAGGGTCAGGTGGCCGTGGTGACCGGCGGCGGGTCGGGGATCGGGGCGGGAGTCGCGCGGCGTTTCGCCGCCGCCGGCGCGCGGGTCGCCGTGTTCGACGTGAACGTCGCCAACGCCGAGGCCGTGGCGATGGAGACGGGGGGGATCGCGGTGCCGGTCGACGTGGCCGACGCGGACGCGGGTGCGGCCGCCTTCGCCCGGGTGCGGGAGGCCCTCGGCGCCCCGCGGGTGCTGGTCAACTGTGCCGGCATCGGCACGCCGACCCGGGTCCTGACCCGCGAGGGACCGGCCGATCTCGACCAGTACCGCCGGGTGATCGAGGTGAACCTCGTCGGCAGCTTCAACATGCTGCGGCTGGCCGCGTGGGAGATGTCGACGCTCGACCCGAACGAGGACGGGGAGCGGGGCGTGGTGATCAACACCGCCTCCGTCGCCGCCTACGAGGGGCAGATCGGGCAGATGGCCTATGCGTCGTCGAAGGGCGGCATCGTCGGCATGACGTTGCCCGCAGCGCGCGAACTCGCCCGCTTCGGCATCCGGGTGGTCACGATCGCCCCCGGCCTGATCGAGACGCCGTTGCTGAAGGGCCTGCCGGAGGAGGTGCAGAAGAGCCTCGGCGCGTCGGTCCCGTTCCCGCCGCGCCTCGGCCGGCCGGACGAATACGCGCGCCTCGCGCTGCACATCGTCGACAACCCGATGCTGAACGGCGAGACGATCCGCCTCGACGGCGCGCTGCGGATGGCGCCGAAGTAGGGCGGTCAGCCCGCCGGGCGCAGGTGCAGCGTGCAGCAGCCCTCGCGTCCGGCGCACCACGTCTCGGACGCGAAGCCCACGCCCGTCGTCTCGAACAGCCCGTTGTCGAACCGCCCGGCGATCCGGCAGAGCGTGGCGAGCGTGGTGTCGTCCACGCCCGCGTCCCGCCACGCGTCCTTCAGCGGGCAGCGTCGGACGGCGATCGAAACCGACCCGTCGTCGCGCCGGGTCACGTCGGTCGGGTACATCGCCCCGCCGTTGGGGCTCGCCGCCAGGAAGGCGTCGGCGACGGCGCGGGCGTCCTTGGGGCGAAAGCGCCCGTAGTGGGCCTCCGCCACCTCCCGTCCGCGGGCGTAGATGGCGCGTCCGAGCGTCTCTTCCGCCCGTTCCGGCCCCAGTTCGGCCGACAGTTCGCGCCATAGGTTGAGGTACAGGAGGGCGCGGTTGCGGAACGCGTCCTCCAGTTCGGCCGCGAGGCGTTCGGGCGTTGCGGTCATGCGCGGGCCACCGTGGCGTCGAGGAAGGCCAGCGTCCGCTTCAGCGCCAGCGCGGCCGAGGGCGCGTGGAAGCTGCCCCGCGCCGAGCAGTTGAAGCCGTGGCCGGCCGGATAGACGTGGACGGGGATCCCGGGCTGCGCCGCCCGGATCGCGTCGACGTCCGACATCGGGATCGCGTGGTCGGTCTCGCCGAAATGGAGCATCACCGGCGCCCTGGGCGTCTGCGCCGCGGCCTTGGCGATCCCGCCGCCGTAGTAGCCGACCGCCGCGTCCGCGCCCAGCCGCGTCGCCGCCAGCCAGGCGAGCGTCCCGCCCCAGCAGTAGCCCACCACGGCCGCGGTCCCGGTCAGGCGCCGCGCCTCCTCGATCGCCGCCGCGACGTCGGCCAGTGCCGCCTCCTGCGGCTGGCCGAAGGCGATCTCCCGACCCTTGGCGATGCCGTCCGGATCGTAGCCGAGTTCGATTCCCTTGCCCGTCCGGTCGAACAGCGCCGGGGCGATCGCGAGCCAGCCGGCGGCCGCGAAGCCGTCCGTCACGGCGCGGATGTGCTCGTTCAGGCCGAAGATCTCCTGCACGACGACGAGGCCGCCCTTGGGCGGGCCGGCCGGGTCCGCGCGCCAGGCCGACAGGCGGTGGCCGTCGCGCGCGACGAGTTCGATCATGGTTCCCATCGGGGGCTCCGCGGTGGCGAGGGTCGGCGGCATGGTGTCGGTCGTGGCGGCGTCTGGCAAGGGCGCGCGGGCGCTGCTATCGGTTCCGCGGACGACGCGACACAGGGGATGCCACCCATGACCCTTTCCTTCGACGACTTCCTGAAGGTCGACATCCGCGTCGGCACCGTGACGGCGGTCGAACCCTTTCCGCAGGCGCGCAAGCCGGCGTTCAAGCTGACGATCGACTTCGGTCCGGAGATCGGGACGAAACGCAGTTCCGCGCAGATCACCGTGCACTATTCGCCCGAGACGCTGGTGGGACGTCAGGTGGCGGCGGTGGTCAACTTTCCGCCGCGCCAGATCGGCCCGTTCCTGTCGGAGGTGCTCGTCCTGGGGTTCCCGGACGAGAACGGGGCGGTGGTGCTGATCGGGCCGGAGCGGGCGGTGCCGAACGGCGGGCGGATGCACTGAGGGGGAGGGCAGCGAGCCCTCGCCCATCGACCGCCATGGCGGTCGATGGGCGAGGGTCCTTAAGACCGTCAGCCCGCCGTCACCTTGGCGACGACGTCGTTGAGCGTCTTCACGCTGTCGACCGAGTTCATGAACATTTTCGTCTCGTCCTCGGTCATCTCGATCTCGATGACCTTCTCCACGCCGCCCGCGCCGATGATCACGGGCACGCCGACGTAGAGGTCCTTCAGCCCGTACTGGCCCGTCAGCTGGGCCGCGCAGGGCAGGACGCGCTTCTTGTCCTTCAGATAGCTCTCCGCCATCTGGATGGCACTGGCCGCCGGGGCGTAGAAGGCGGAGCCGGTCTTCAGCAGGCCGACGATCTCCGCACCGCCGTCGCGGGTGCGCTGGACGATCCTGTCCAGCCGCTCCTGCGTGGTCCAGCCCATCTTCACGAGGTCGGGCAGGGGGATGCCGGCGACCGTGGAATAGCGCACCAGCGGGACCATCGTGTCGCCGTGGCCGCCCAGCACGAAGGCCGTCACGTCCTCGACCGAGACCTTGAACTCCTCGGCCAGGAACCAGCGGAAGCGCGCGCTGTCCAGCACGCCGGCCATGCCGACGACCTTGTTGGCGGGAAGGCCGGTGACCTTCTGCATCAGCCCGACCATGGCGTCGAGCGGGTTGGTGATGACGATCACGAAGGCGTCCGGGGCGTTGGCCTTGATGCCCTCGCCGACGGCCTTGATGACCTTGGCGTTGATGCCCACGAGGTCGTCGCGGCTCATGCCCGGCTTGCGCGGCACGCCCGCGGTCACGATCACGACGTCCGCGCCCGCGATGTCGGCGTAGTTCGACGTGCCCGTGTAGCCCGCGTCGAAGCCCTCGACGGGCGACGCCTCGGCGATGTCCAGCGCCTTGCCCTTGGCGACGCCCTCGAAGTCCGGGATGTCGAGCAGGATGATGTCGCCGAGTTCCTTGAGACCGGCCAGCAGCGCCAGCGTGCCGCCGATCTGTCCCGCGCCGACGAGCGCGATCTTCTTGCGAGCCATGGACCCTTGTTCCCTTCGGTCGTGGCGTGATTGGGCGATGGGGTTCCTAATGGTTTTCCCGCGATGCGGCAAGCCGGGCCCGGCCCACGCCGCCCGGATCAGGCGGCGTTGCGGCTGCGGAACCGGCCGCCGAGGCGGTACTTGTCCATGTAGGTGGGCAGGATGGCCTCGACCGTCGTCGGCGTGATGCCGAGGGCCGCGAGCCCGTCCTCGCCGTCCGCGACCACGTTGTC
>JBIJED010000231.1:0-5352 GCA_044343785.1 Azospirillales bacterium
GGTGAAGAATCTCGTCACCCCGCGCGAACCGATGCCGGAGGACATGCTGGTCGCGGCCCTCCTCCGGCCGGCGGTGTCCGCGCTGCGCAACCTCGCCACCCGGGGCATCGGTCACGGCTCGGTGCGGCCGGACAACATGTTCTTCGCCGATCTCGCCGGCACGCAGATCCGCCTCGGCGACTGCGTCACCGCGCCGTCGGGCTATGGGCAGCCCGCCATGTTCGAGACGATCGAACGCGCCCAGGCCGCGCCCACCGCGCGCGGTGGCGGCGCCTGGTCGGACGATCTGTTCGCGCTCGGCGTCTCGACCCTCTGGCTCGCCCTCGGCCAGAACCCCGTGCCGGAGTTCGACGAGGCGACGCTCCTCGCGCAGCGTCTCGACCGCGGCTCCTACGCGACCTACGTCGCGAACGCCCGGTTGCAGACCGGCCTGCACGAGATCCTGCGTGCGCTGCTGGCGGACGATCCCCGACAGCGTCCGAGCCCGAAGGAAATGGAGCTGTGGCTGACCAGCCGGCGGATCGCGGTCCGGCAGATCCCGCCGCCCAAGCGCGCCGCCCGCCCGCTGGAGTTCGACGGCGGCGCCTATGCCGCGCCGCGCCATCTCGCCCACGCGCTGGCGGCCAACCCCGGTCTCGCCGCGCCGATGATCGAATCGGGCGACCTCGAGCGCTGGATGCGCCGCAGCGTGATGGACGACGAGCGGGCCGACGTCGTCCACGCCGCCTACGGGTCGAACGCCGGGCCCGGCGGCCTCGCCGCGACCAATCCGGACCGGCTGGTGGCGCGGACGCTCGCCGCGATCGACCCGGCGGGTCCCATCCGCTTCAAGGGCCTCGCGTTCCTGCCCAGCGGGCTGGGCATGGACATACAGGCGGCGATGGTCGCCGGCCGCGACCCGCGGGCGCACGTCGAGGCGCTGTCCGGCGGCCTCCCGTCCTTCTGGGTCGGCGCCCAGCCGGAGCACCGGCCGGAGCTGAAGGGGCTCGTCCAGATCTTCGACCAGATGCGGCTGATCGCGGAACGCGGGGTCGTGGGCTACGGGGTGGAGCGGGTGATGTACGAGCTCTGTCCGCATGCCCCGTGCGCAAGTCCGATCCTCGGCGGTGGCTTCGCGGCCACCCCGCAGGAACTCCTCCTCCTCCTCGACGAGATCGGGATGCGGCAGGGCCGCCCGAACGAGCCGATGGACAACCACGTCGCGGGCTTCCTGATGGCCCGCCACAAGAAGATCGACGACCGCTACTTTCTCGTGCTCGGCCCCGGGAGCACGCCGGCCAAGCGGGCGCTCGGCATCCTCGCCGTGCTCGCCGACACCCAGCGCCAGTTCGGCCCGGAGACGCTGCGGGGGCTCTGCCGCTGGATGATGCCGGCGATGCGGCCCACGGTCGAACGCTACCGCAGCGCCGACATCCGCCGCCGCCTCTCCGAGGAACTCACCCGCGTCGCCGAGACGGGAGACCTGACGAAGATGCTGATGGCGGTCGACGACCCCAAGGTGCTGCGCGACGACGGCAAGGCGTTCGACGAGGCCCGGGTGCGCTACGTCCAGACCGCGGAGGAGATCGAGACGCTCCAACGGTCCGTCGCGAACCCTCTCGCCGTCGCGCGGACGGACGGGCGGCAGGCCGCGGCGGTGGCCAGTTCGGTCGTCGCGGCGATGATCGTCTTCGCCGTCGTGGCCCGGGCGTTCGGACCATGAGCCGGTCCCGCACCCGGGCCGCCGCCGCGTCGCCCGCCCGCCGCGGGCCCGCCGCCACCCGCCCACCGGCCCGCCCACCGGCCCGCCCACCGGCCCGCCCTCCGGCCCTTGCTCCGCGCCGCTCGTCGGGCTTCCTGCTGTCCGCGTTCGTCCTGCTCGGCGTTCCGCTGGCGCTGGCCGGCACCCCGACGCTGCTCCTCATCGCCGTCGGCATGCTGCCGACGCTGGTGGCGCTGGTCGTCGACCGGAGCCGGGACAAGCTTGCGGCGATCACGGTGGGGTCCATGAACGCCGCCGGCCTGCTGGTCCCCCTCACCCATCTCTGGACCGGGGCGAACGACGTGGCGCAGGCCGTCTCGATCCTCATGGGGCCGGGCAACGGCGTCGTCGTCTATGGCGCCGCGGCGGTCGGATGGGTGTTCCATTTCGCGATACCGGGCCTGGTCGCCCGCGTGCTCGTCGCGCAACGTCGCCAGCGCATCGCGGTTCTCGCGGCCGAGCAGAAGACGCTGGTCGAGGCCTGGGGCGAGGAGGTGAGGGGGCGGTCGGTCGTGCGGCCGCCGCCGGCCTGATCCGATCAGCCGGCGCCGATGAGGCGCTGGTCCATCGCCGCCGTCCGGATCGACTTCTGCAGCTTTTCGAACGCGCGGACCTCGATTTGCCGCACCCGTTCCCGGCTGATGCCGTATTGCTGCGAGAGGTCCTCGAGTGTGGTCGGGTTGTCGCGCAGCCGCCGTTCCGACAGGATGTGCCGCTCGCGCGGATTCAGCGTGTCCATCGCCGCCTTCAGCAGGCGCTTGCGCTTGCCGAGCTCGTCCCGCTCGGCCAGCTGGATCTCCTGGCTCTCGCTCTCGTCGACCAGCCAGTCCTGCCATTCCCCCTCGCCGTCGATCCGCAGCGGCGCGTTCAGCGAATGATCGGGCGTCGCGAGGCGCCGGTTCATCTGCACGACGTCCTGCTCGGGCACGTCCAGCTTCCTGGCGATCGCCGCCACGTGCTCGGCCGAGAGGTCGCCGTCGTCGATCGCCTGCATCTGGCCCTTCAGCCGGCGCAGGTTGAAGAACAGCTTCTTCTGCGCGGCCGTGGTGCCCATCTTCACGAGCGACCAGCTGTGCAGGATGTATTCCTGGATCGCCGCGCGGATCCACCACATCGCGTAGGTGGCGAGGCGGAAGCCGCGGTCGGGATCGAATCGCTTCACCGCCTGCATCATGCCCACGTTGCCCTCGGAGATGAGCTCCGACAGCGGCAGGCCGTAGCCCCGGTAACCCATCGCGATCTTCGCCACGAGCCGCAGGTGGCTCGTCACCAGCCGCTCGGCCGACTTCGTGTCCCCGTGCTCGCGCCACGCCTTGGCGAGCATGAACTCCTCGTCCGGCTCGAGCATCGGGAACTTGCGGATCTCCTGCAGGTACCGGGACAGGCTCGTGTCGGAGCCGATGCTCGGGATGCTGGAGACGCTCGGGACGTTCGCGGTCATGGTCCTCCCCCCGCCGTGACCGTCGCCGCGCCGGGCCCGGACGACCTGAGTACGGGGGCGGGACGGCGTTCGGCGGCCCGCGCCAAAAAAGCGGGCTCACCGTAGATACGGTCGAAGGTGGGCGGATTAAAGGCGCGCGAGGGTGTCGACGAGGGTCCGGAGGTCGGCCGGCATCACGCTTTCGAAAGAAACCTCCCGCCCGTCGGCCGGGTGCCGGAACCGCAGCGCGACCGCGTGCAGCGCCTGTCGCGGGAAGGTCAGGAGCGCCGTGCGCGCCGGCTCGGGAAGGTCCCGCGCCCGCGTCTTCGACCGGTTGCCGTAGAGCGGGTCCCCAACGAGCGGGTGGCCGATCGCCGCCATGTGGACGCGGATCTGGTGGGTCCGGCCGGTGGCGAGCGTGCATTCGACCAGGGCCGCGGCGGCGCCGTGGGCGGCGAGCGTGCGGTAGCGGGTCAGCGCAGTCTTGCCGGCGGCGACCACGGCCATGCGCTTGCGGTCGCGCGGATCGCGGCCGATCGGCCGGTCGATCTCGCCCGCCGTGGGGGCCGGCACGCCCCAGACGACGGCGCGGTAGGTGCGGCTCAGCGTCCGGTCGGCGAACTGGGCGCCGAGCGCCCGGTGTGCGCGATCGGTCTTGGCGACGACCATCAGCCCGCTCGTGTCCTTGTCGAGCCGGTGCACGATCCCCGGCCGGCGGACGCCGCCGATGCCGGACAGCCCCTCACCGCAATGGGCGAGGAGCGCGTTGACGAGGGTCCGGTCCGGGTTCCCCGGGGCGGGGTGGACGACGAGGCCGGCGGGCTTGTCGATCACGAGCACGTCGGCGTCCTCGTGGACGACGGCGAGGTCCATCGCCTGGGCCTCCGGCGTGGCCGGCTCGGCCGCCGGAACCGTCAGCACATAGGTCTGCCCCGGTTTGACCCGCTCGGAGGCGTCCGTTACGGTCGCTCCGCCGCGCGCCAGACGACCCGCCGCGATCAGCGCCTGCACGCGCGAGCGCGAGAGGCCGGCGTCCGCGAGGGCGGCTGCGAGGACGCGGTCGAGCCGCCCGCCCGCGTGTTCGGGCGGGACGGTGAAGAGGTGGTGGGTGCCGTCGTCGGTCGGCATCGGGACGGTTTCGAGGACGGGCGGCCCGGACGGACGCCACGGAGGACGAGAAGGTGACGCAGAACTTCGCGAGCGACAACGTGGCCGGTGCGGCGCCGGAGATCCTGGCGGCGCTGTCGGCGGCGGCGGGCGCCGGTGCCGCGCCCTCCTACGGCGCGGATCCCTGGACGGCGCGGGTGGAGGCGCTCCTGAAGGAGACCTTCGCGACCGACCTCGTCGCCCATCCGGTGGCGACGGGCACGGCGGCGAACGCGCTGGCGCTCGCCACGGCGACGCCCGCGTGGGGGGCGGTCTATTGCCATGCCGGAAGCCACGTGATGATGGACGAGTGCGGCGCGCCGGAGTTCTTCGCCGGCGGAGCGAAGCTCGTGGGGCTCGACGGCGCGGACGGCAGGATCACGGCGGCGCAGCTCGACGCGGCGCTGGCCCGGGGCGGCAAGGGCGTGGTCCACCACGTGCAGCCGGCGGCGGTGAGCATCACCCAGGCGACCGAGGCCGGGACGACCTACCGGCCCGAGGAGGTGCGGGCGATCGCGGAGGTGACGCACCGCCACGGCCTCGTCCTGCACATGGACGGGGCGCGCTTCGCCAACTCGGTGGCGTGGCTGGGCTGCGATCCGGCCGAGGTGACGTGGCGCGCGGGCGTCGACGTGCTCAGCTTCGGGGCCACCAAGAACGGGGCGATGGCGGCGGAGGCGGTCGTCTTCTTCCGCAAGGACCTGGCCGAGAGCTTCGCCTTCCGGCGCAAGCGGGCGGGGCACCTGTTCTCGAAGATGCGGTTCCTGTCGGCGCAGCTCGAGGCCTATCTGACCGACGGTCTCTGGCTCCGCCTCGCGCGGCACGCGAACGCGATGGCCGCCCGCCTCGCCGAGGGGCTCGCCGCCGTGCCGGGCGTGACGATCGCGCACCCGGTGGAGGCGAACGAGGTCTTCGCCGTCCTGCCGGAGCCGATGATCGGCGGCCTGCGGGCGGCGGGCTTCGTCTTCTATTCCTGGCCGGGTGAGGCCGGGCAGGGGGCCAAGGTCCGCCTCGTGCCCGCCTTCGACACGCCCGCGGCCTCCGT
>JBIJED010000232.1:0-5349 GCA_044343785.1 Azospirillales bacterium
ACCGCCTCGCCGTCGCCGTTGGAGATCAGCATCCCGTTCCGGCGGGCGGCGATCGTGCCCTTGTACGGCTGGTAGGAGTGGAAGATCCGGTTCAGCACGCCGGTGCCGCGCGTGTCGGTCAGGAACTCCGACTGGTAGCCGATGAGGCCGCGCGACGGGATCAGGAAGACGAGACGCTGCTTGCCGCCGCCCGACGGTCGCATCTCGGTCATCTCGCCCTTCCGCTCCTGGAGCTTCTGGACGACGATGCCCGAGAATTCCTCGTCCACGTCGACCGTCACCTCCTCCACCGGCTCGAGGCGCTGGCCCGTGACCGGGTCGGCCTTCATGAGCACGCGGGGGCGCGAGATCGACAGCTCGAAGCCATCGCGGCGCATCTGCTCGATCAGGATGCCGAGCTGCAGTTCGCCGCGGCCGGCGACCTCGAAGGAATCCTTGTCCTCGCTCTCGGTGATGCGGATGGCGACGTTGCCCTCCGCCTCGCGCAGCAGCCGGTCGCGGATGACGCGGCTGGTCACCTTGTCGCCCTCGGTGCCCGCGAGCGGGCTGTCGTTGACGACGAACGACATGGCGATCGTCGGCGGGTCGATCGGCTGCGCGGGCAGCGGCCGCTCCACCGCGACCTCCGCCAGCGTGTCGGCGACCGTCGCCTTGGTGAAGCCCGCCAGCGCGATGATGTCGCCGGCCGACGCCTCCTCGATCGCGACCCGCTCGATGCCGCGGAAGGCGAGGACCTTCGTCACCCGCGTCGTCTCGATCACCGTCCCGTCGCGGCTGAGGGCCCGGACCTGCATGTTCTGGCGAACCTTGCCCGACTGGATGCGCCCGGTCAGGAGGCGGCCGAGATAGGGGTTGGCCTCCAGCGTCGTCGCGAGCATGGCGAACGGGCCCGCCTCATCCACCTTCGGTGCCGGCACGTGGTCGCGGATCAGCTCGAACAGCGGGTTCAGGTTCTCGCGCGGGCCGTCGATGTCCATCGTCGCCCAGCCCTGGCGCCCCGAGGCGAAGAGCGTCGGGAAGTCCAGCTGCTCCTCGGTCGCGTCGAGGGAGGCGAACAGGTCGAAGATCTCGTCGTGGACCTGATGCGCACGGGCGTCCGGGCGGTCGATCTTGTTGACCAGCACGATCGGGCGCAGGCCCAGCTTCAGCGCCTTGCCCAGCACGAACTTCGTCTGCGGCAGCGGGCCCTCGGCCGAATCGACGAGGAGGACCACGCCGTCGACCATGCTCATGATGCGCTCGACCTCGCCGCCGAAGTCGGCGTGGCCCGGGGTGTCGACGATGTTGATCCGCAGGTCGTTCCAGTGCACCGACGTGCACTTCGCGAGGATGGTGATGCCGCGCTCGCGCTCGAGGTCGTTCGAGTCCATGACGCGTTCCATGACCTGCTGATTCTCCCGGAACGCGCCGGACTGTTTCAGCATCTGGTCCACGAGCGTCGTCTTGCCGTGGTCGACGTGCGCGATGATCGCGACGTTGCGGATATCCATTGTGTGTCGCCTGTTCGCTGGTGCCGACCGGGGCGGGTCCGTGGCACGTTTCCGGTCCGCCGTCCGGTCCCGAAAGGGTCCGCACGGCCACCGGCCCGTGCACGTTGCATCGATGTTGCAATGCAGCAGCCCGCCGGCGGCACTGAAGTAATGTGCGGGCGGGGGGTCTGGCAAGGGCGGCGACCGCATTGCACCCCGGCGGAGGGCGCGGGACCCCTTGTTTCCGTCCCGCGCTTGCGGTGATGTCCATCGACAAGCGCATCCCCGGCAACCGACGTCGACCCCGCGGCGTTGTCGCCGGGGGCGGGGATCGCGGGCGAGGGGGACGGAGCGGCTTTGAGGATGGGGGATGGACCGTCGCGCGCACGGCTCTGGCTGGCCCGGGGGCTGGCCGTCGCCGTCGCGCTCGGGGTCGTCGGCGGATCGGGGCCCGACCCGGCCGATGCCCAGGACACCCGCTACGCCGTCCGGATCGAGGGCCTCGACGCGGCGCCCGATCTCGCCGCGCTGATCCGCGACGCCACGGCCACCTGGCGCCTGCGCGACGAGCCCGCGCCCAGCGAGGCGGGCCTGCGGCGGCGGGCGGAGGCCGACGGCGACGTGGTCGTGCGCGCCATGCGCTCCCTCGGCTACTATGACGGGGTGGTGGCGATCGACGTCGACGGCTCGACCGAGCCCGCCCTCGTGACCATCGCCGTCGATCCGGGACCGCGCTATGCCTTCGACGGGTTCACTCTCGACGGCGTGGGCGGCGCGCCTCTGCCGGGGCCGTTTCCCCCCCGCGACGCGCTGGGGCTGGGCGAGGGCGAGCCCGCGGTGGCCCGGGCGGTCGCCGGCGCCGAGCCCCGGATCCTCTCGGCGCTGTCCGGCCTCGGCCGCCCCTATGCGACGGTGCCCCGCCGGCGCGCGGTCGTCGACCACGACCGGCGGACGATGGACGTCGCCTACGACGTGGATCCGGGCCCCCTGGTCCGCTTCGGGGCGACGACGATCGTCGGGCTGGAGCGCGTCGACGCGGCGCTGGTCACCGGCCGCCTCGGCTGGGCGCCGGGCGACGTCTACGACCCGGCCAGGATCGGCCGGACGCGCGACCTGCTCCGCGAGCTCGACGTCTTCACCGCGACCGCCGTCGCCATCCCGCCGGATGCGCCGCCGGTGGGCGGGGACGGGGAGGCGACGGTGCCGGTGCGCCTGACGGTGTCGGAGCAGCCGCGGCGTTTCATCGGTGCCGGCCTGGAGTACACGACGTCCGAGGGGTTCGGCGGGACCGCCTTCTGGGGTCACCGGAACCTGCTCGGCGGTGGCGAGCAGCTCCGCGTCACCGCCGAGGTGCGCAATCTCTACGGCGGCTCCCGGTCCGGCACGGGCGACATCGACAGCCTGACGAGTCGCCTCGCCGTCCAGTTCCGCAAGCCCGACGTGTTCGCGGTGCGCCAGTCCCTCGTGATCGACGCCGACGCGGCGGTGGAACGGCCGCTCGGCTACGACCGCGAGGGCGTCACGGTGGTCGCCCGGCTCGAACGCAAGGTGACGGACCGGCTGACCCTGACCTACGGCGTCCTCGGCGAGGTCAGCCGGACCGACCGGGCGGGCGTCGAGGCGTCGGACTTCGTGCTCGTCGGCCTGCCGCTCGGCCTGTCCTACGACGCCTCGAACGACCTGCTGAACCCGACCGGCGGGTGGCGCGCCTTCGCGGGCGTCACGCCGTTCCAGAACCTCCGGACCGAGGCGACCTTCGTTCAGGCCCGCCTCACCGGCACCGCCTATCGCGACCTCACCGGAACCGGCCGCGTCGTGCTGGCCGGCCGCGCGAGCGTGGCCGGCACGGCGGGCGGCGACGCGGCCGACGACATCCCGGCCAACCGGCTGTTCTACGTGGGCGGCGGCGGCTCCGTGCGCGGCTATGCCTTTCAGAGGGCCGGGCGGCTCATGGCGGGGGGCGATCCGCTCCCCGGCCGCAGCCTCGTCGAGCTTTCGGGCGAACTGCGCATCAAGGTGACGGACACGATCGGCGTGGTCCCGTTCCTCGACGCGGGCTCGGTCCAGAGCACGGACCTGCCCTCCCTGTCCGAGCCGCTGCGCTACGGGGCGGGTGTTGGCCTGCGCTATCACACCGACTTCGGGCCGATCCGGTTCGACGTCGCCGTTCCGCTGGACCGCCGCGAGGCCGACAATGCGTTCGAGCTCTACATCAGCATCGGCCAGGCGTTCTGAGGGCGGGAGGGGGCGATCGGCGATGCGCGTGCTCGGTCTTCTCCTCCTCGCCCTGGCCCTGCTGGCCCCGACCGGGCCGGCGCGCGCGCAGGACTGGATCGGCCGCCAGATCGAGCGGCTCGTCTCCGACCAGGACCGGGCGGTCCGCGTCGAGGGGTTCCGGGGATCGCTGGGCGGCGACGCGCGCGCGGCCCGCATCACCGTGTCCGACCGGGCGGGCGTCTGGCTCGCGATCGAGGGGGTCGAGTTCCTCTGGCGCCCGCTCGATCTCGTCGGCGGACGCGTCGCGGTCGACCGGCTCGCGGCCGATCGCATCGTGGTGACGCGCCTGCCCGAGGGGGCGCCCGACGCCGCGCCGTCCGATCCCGGCGGCGGGGGGCTTCCCGCGCTGCCGGTCGCCCTCGACCTGCGCGAGCTGCGGGTCGGCAGTCTCGAACTCGCCGGCACCGTTCCCGGGGGGCCGGGACGGTTCGCCATCGACGGGCGCCTCGCCTATGGCGGCGACCGCGTGACGGCGCGCCTCGGCATCGTCCGACGCGACGACCTCCCGGCGAGCGCCACGCTCGATCTCGACTATGCGCCGGGGGAGGACCGGCTCGTCCTCGACCTCGTGCTGGACGAGCCGCGGGGCGGCCTCGTCACCCGGGCGCTCGGCCTGCCGGACGGCATCCCGGCCGGGCTGACGGTGCGCGGGCAGGGACCGCTCTCCTCCTGGCGCAGCGACATCACCGGCCGCGTCGGCGACCTCGCGTCCGTCGCCGGATCCACGACCATCGCGCGGCAGGGCGACACCTGGCGCCTCGGCCTCGACGTCGGTGCCGATGTGCGCGGCCTTCTGCCCGAGGCGGTGCGTCCGGCCGTCGGGCCGGAGATCGGGCTGCGCGGCACCGTCGTCTCGGTGCCGGGCTCGCTGCGCTTCGAGGCGGTGCGGATCGAGGCGCCCGCCGGGCGGGCCGCCCTGTCGGGCACCGTGGACACGGCCGCGCGTGCGCTCGACGTGGCGCTCGACGTCTCGGCCGGTCCCGACAGCCCGCTGAAGGACCTCGCCGGGGCGGCGTGGGAGGGAGCCCGGATCGCGCTCCGCGCGACCGGCCCGTTCGCGCGGCCCGACGTGACGCTGACCGCCGACGGGGAGGGGCTCGCGCGCGGCGACCTCGGCGCCCGCCGGTTCGCCCTCGTCCTGCGCGCCGAGCCCCGCGCGCCGCTCACCGGGCCGACGGAGATCGACATCGACCTGACCGCGGCGCTGGACGAGCCGACGGGGCTCCCCGCCAGCGTGGGGCCGCTCGTCGGGCCGGCGCCGCGGATCGCCGCGACCGGCGTGCTGGAGACCGTCGGCCGGCGGCTGCGGCTGACGGGCGGCGGGGCCGATCTCGCGGCCGGCCGGCTCGACGCGCTCGCGGGTCTGCTGGACGTCGCGGACGGGACCGTGGATGCGACCGCGACGCTCGTCGTCCCCGACCTCGCCGCCCTGGGGCCGCTGACCGTCCTGCGCCTCGCGGGCACGGGCGAACAACGCCTCGCCCTCTCCGCGGGCCGGCCCGACGCGCCGCCCACGTTGCGCTTCGAGGGACCGCTGCGCGACGTCGGCACCGGCGTTCCGGTCGCCGACGCGCTGCTCGACGGACGCGCCGACCTCTCCGGC
>JBIJED010000233.1:0-5331 GCA_044343785.1 Azospirillales bacterium
CCCTTGCCGCCCATGTAGAGGATCAGCTTCTCCACCTCGCCGCGCGCCACCATCCGGTCGCCGACGAGGTTGGAGGCCAGCAGGTCGAGCGCCTCGGGCGAAGCGGCGAGGTTCGCCGCGCGCAGCTGTTCGGCGATGACCTTCCGGAGATCCCCCTCCTCCTGCACGTAGCAGGGGATGGCGGCGGCGTTGGGGGCCGCCTCGAACGCGGCGCGCAGCTTCGACCGGCCGTCGAGGTCGCCCGCTTCCACCACCACGAGGCTGTCGCCCCCCGGCATGTCCTTGAAGAAGGCGGCGAAGATCGCGGCCGTGCCGTCGCCCGCCCCCCGCACCCGGACGAGGCGCCGCCCGCCGGTGAGCGCGATGGCCGCCGCCTCGTCGGCGAGGCGGGCCGGGTCGCGCTCCACCTGGTCGCCGGTGAGGTCGGCCACCCGGAAGGGGTCGGTGAGGTCGGGCAGCACCGTGCGGCCCAGTGCCACCGCCCGCTCGCGCACGAGGCCGGCGTCGGGGCCATGGACGAGGATCGCGCGCGCCGCGGGATCGGGCGCCTTGAGGAAGGCCTCGATCCGGGCGGGCGCGAGCTTCACGTCTCCCGCGCGAAGGCGACGGCGATGCGGGTGGCGATCTGGTCGCCCACGGCGTCCAGGAGGTCGCGGGTCGCCGTCTCCCGCGCGACCAGCACGCCGTACTGCGCCTCCTGGAAGGCGAAGGTGTTGTTCTGGACCACGCTGCCCGACGCGATCAGGGCCCCGGTGTCCCGCCGCGACAGGCGGAACGAGGAGTTGGCGGTCAGGGTGCGGCGGGTCGCGGTGTCGTTGACGCGCAGGCCCACCCGCCCCTCGGTGACCGTGATCGCGACCTTCAGGTCGTAGCGCCAGGGCTGCGGTCCGCCTTCGGCGTAGAACAGGTCGATCAGCCGGTTGCGCAGGATCTGGCCGTTCCGGTCCGGGATGCTGTCGATGCGCACGGCCGCCAGCTCGCCCCGGGCGTCCGCCTGGGCCGAACCGTCGCCGTAGAGCGGCCGCAGCCCGCAGCCGGCGAGCAGCGCCGAGGAGCCCAGGAGCAGGAACGCGCGGCGGGGAAGGCGGTCGTCCATGGCTCAGACCACGACGTTGACGATGCGGTTGGGCACGACGATGACCTTGCGCACGGGCTTGCCCTCCATCGCCCGGGCGACCGCCGGGTCGGCCAGCGCCGCGGCCTCGGCCTCCGCCTGCGGCAGGTCGCGGGCGAGCGTGATCTCCGCCCGCTTCTTGCCGTTCACCTGCACCGCGATGGTCGCCGTGTCGTCGGCCACCAGCGCCGGATCGGCCACCGGCCACGCGGTGTCGACCAGCCACACAGAATGGCCCAGCGCCTCCCACAGCTCTTCGGCGAGGTGCGGCATCATCGGGCCGATCAGGCGGACCAGCGTCTCCAGCCCCTCGCGCAGCGCCCGGTCCTCGCCCGCGGTCTTCCCGTCGAGGTCGGCGAGCGCGTTGGAGAGTTCGCGAACCCGCGCGACAGCCTTGTTGAAATGGAACCGCTCGAGGTCGGTGCCGATGGCGGCGATCGCCTTGTGGGTCGCCCTGCGCGCGGCCGTCGCCTTGGCCGACACCTCCGCCGGCATCGGCGCGCCCGGCGGCGGAAGCGGGCAGGCGGGTTCCGTCACCATGCGGTGCAGGCGGTTGACGTAGCGCCACGCCCCGTCGATGCCGGCCTCGGTCCATTCCAGGTCCCGCTCGGGCGGGCTGTCGGACATCATGAAGAGGCGGGCGGCGTCGGCCCCGTAGGCGCCGATGATCGCCTCCGGATCCACCACGTTCTTCTTCGACTTCGACATCTTCACGACCGCACCCACCGTCACCGGCGCACCGTCGCCGATGCGCACGGTGCGGCCGTCCCGCGGCTCCACCTCCTCGGGCAGGAGGAACCTGCCGGCGGGGTCCTGATAGGTGGCGTGGGTCACCATGCCCTGGGTGAACAGGCCGGCGAACGGCTCGCCCAGGTCCAGATGACCGCACTGGGTCAGCGCCCGGGTCCAGAAGCGGGAATAGAGGAGGTGGAGGACCGCGTGCTCCACCCCGCCGATGTACTGGTCGACCGGCAGCCAGTAGGCGACGGCGGCCGGGTCGAAGGCGCCGTCCTCGTGCCGCGGGCTGGCGAAGCGCAGGAAGTACCAGCTCGAATCGATGAAGGTGTCCAGCGTGTCGGTCTCGCGCTCCGCCTTGCCCCCGCACGCGGGGCAGGCCACGTGCTTCCAGGTGGGATGGCGGGCGAGCGGGTTGCCCGGCACGTCGAAGGTCACGTCGTCGGGCAGGGTGACCGGAAGCTGGTCCTTCGGCACCGGCACCACGCCGCACGACGGGCAGTGGACGACCGGGATGGGGCAGCCCCAGTAGCGCTGGCGCGACACGCCCCAGTCGCGCAGCCGGTACATGGTGGTGCCCTGGCCGCGGCCCATCGCCTCGATCCGGGCGATGGCGGCGGCCTTCGCGGCCTCGACCGTCATCCCGTCCATGAAGGCGGAGTTGGCGAGGCGCCCGGGCCCGACATAGGCCTCGGTCCCCACGGCGAAGGTGGCGGGATCGGCGCCGTCGGGAACCACCACGGGCGTCACCGGCAGGCCGTACTTGCGCGCGAAGTCCAGGTCGCGCTGGTCGTGCGCCGGGCAGCCGAAGATGGCGCCGGTGCCGTATTCCATCAGCACGAAGTTCGCGACATAGACCGGCAGCCGCCAGCCGGGCACGAACGGGTGCTCGGCCGTGATCGGCAGACGGTGGCCGCGCTTCTCCGCCGTCTCGATGTCCGCCTCGCTGGTGGAGGTGCGGTTGCAGTCGGCGATGAAGGCGGCCAGCTCGACGTCGTCCCCGGCCATCGCCGCCGCCAGCGGGTGGTTCGGCGAGACGGCGAGGAAGCTGGCGCCGTAGAGCGTGTCCGGCCGGGTGGTGAAGCACTCCAGGTCGCCTAGCGCGTCCGACAGCGCGAACCGGAACCGCAGGCCCTGGCTGCGGCCGATCCAGTTCTCCTGCATGACCCGGACCTTCTCGGGCCAGCGGTCGAGCGTCTTCAGCGCCTCCAGCAGTTCGTCGGCGTACTGCGTGATCTTCAGGAACCACTGGGAGAGCTTGCGCTTCTCCACCGGCGCCCCGGTGCGCCAGCCCTTGCCGTCGATCACCTGCTCGTTGGCGAGCACCGTGTGGTCGACGGGGTCCCAGTTGACCCAGCTCTCCTTGCGGTAGGCGAGGCCCTCGCGCAGGAAATCGATGAACATGGCCTGCTGGTGGCGGTAGTACTCCGGCCGGCAGGTGGCGAGTTCGCGGTCCCAGTCGATGGCGAGGCCCATCGTCTGAAGCTGGCCGCGCATGGCGGCGATGTTCTCGTAGGTCCACTTGCCCGGGTGGACGCCGCGCTCCAGCGCCGCGTTCTCGGCCGGCAGGCCGAACGCGTCCCAGCCCATGGGGTGCAGCACGTTGAACCCCGCCGCCCGCTTCCAGCGCGCCACCATGTCGCCCATGGTGTAGTTGCGCACATGGCCCATGTGGATGCGCCCCGAGGGATAGGGGAACATCTCCAGCACGTAGTACTTGGGCTTCGCGGGGTCGGCCACGACGCGGAACGCGCCGCGCTCGGCCCACCGCCGCTGCCACTTGGCCTCGGCCTCACGGAAATTGTAGCGCGCCATGGGGTTCGGGAACTTCGACGGGGTTCGGACGGGCGGCGATTGTGGCGATGCGGGCCGGGCGGCGCAAGGGCGGCGCGTCACCAGAAGACGGCGACACCGGTCCCGGCGAACGCCCGGTCCACGGACACGATCGCCAGCCCTTCCGCACGGGCCTGCGCAAGGATCAGGCGATCCCAGGGATCGCGATGGTCGAGCGGCAGGCGACCCGCCGCCTCGGCATGGCCGGGACCCAGATCGAGCCACCGGAAACCGGAGCGCGGCACGGCACGCAGGAGATCCGGAAGATCCGCCGGAAGGCGGCCGAGCGTCTGCTTCAGTGCGACCTCGTAGGCGGACACCACGCTCACGAAGATGTCGTTGGCCGGATCGTCGATTGCGTCGCGCGCCGCCGCGGACAGGCGCGGGCTCGAGGTGAGCCACCAGATCAACGCATGGGTATCCAGCAACAGCGCGGTCATCGCGCGCAGGATCGGCCGAGATCGTCCCCCGGATCGCCTTCGGCCGCCCGCAGCTCGTCGTCGCCCATGGGTTCCAGGAACAGATCGGGATCGATCCGATCCCGCCATGCGGCCCAGTCGGCCGGGGGACGCCTGCGGGGACGGTCCGCGACCTTCACGATCCGCGCAACGGGGCGGCCGGCCCTCGCGATCACGACATCCTCCCCGGACGCGGCCTCGTCGACCAGCGCCGAAAGCCGGGTCTCGGCATCGCTGAGTTCGACCGTCCGCGTCATCCGCTCCCTCACCTCGGTGTGCTTTGCATTCCCTCAGCGGGACGCGTTCTGGGCGATCCGCAGTTCCCGCGCGCGGGCCAGGATGGCGTTCTCCATCTGGGTGTTCGTCTCGCGCGCCACGGCCACGTCGCGCCAGCCGCCCGACGGCTCCCGCGCCTGCCGGAACACGGCGGCGCGCACCCCGTCCGAGCGGAGCTGGCGGTCGAGGATGTAGAGGTTCACCTTCACCCGCTCGTTCGGCTGGTCGCCGGGGGTGAACCAGTCGGTGATGATCGTGCCGCCGAACGGGTCGGCCGACACCACCGGCATGAAGGAGACGGTGTCGAGCGCCGCGCGCCACAGGAAGCTGTTGACGCCGAGGCCGCTGCCCTCCTCGTCCGGGCGCGCGCGGCGGGAGCCGCCGAAGGTCAGCCCGTCCGGCCCGAAGATGCTGCCGACCTGCTCGC
Organism: Azospirillales bacterium; assembly: GCA_044343785.1. Lineage (GTDB taxonomy): Bacteria > Pseudomonadota > Alphaproteobacteria > Azospirillales > Azospirillaceae > CANGXM01. The sequence continues at coordinate 4,844 of JBIJED010000233.1, forward strand.
GCCGCTCCCGCTCGGTCTGGCTGTAGACCGGGTCGGGGTTCCGCGTGCCCGTGCAGGCGGCGAGCGTGAGGGCGATCAGGGTGAGGCTGGCCCAGCGCGCGGGCATCGACATCGGCGTGATCCGGCTGATGAGGTCGTGGCCCCGTATAAACAGGAGCCACGGAGGCTTTTCAAGGGCGGGCTGGCCGCGCCGCGCGCCCCCGCACGCCGCACGGCGGTTAAGTCATTCGTTCTAAAGCGTTTTGTGTGTCTGTGGACACACTCCGCGCGAAGGTGGCGCGTTTTGTACGCCTTTCGGTTGTTCGTCCGGTCCATTGGTCATAAGACGGGCCGGTCGGGAGGCGCACGCGCCACCGTTGAACAACGTGCGGAGACTGCAATGAATCGTCACTTCCTCGCGGGCGCCTCGGCCCTCGCGCTCATGGTCGGCGCCTCGGCCGCCAATGCCCAGTTCACCGTCGCCGTCACGGGCGACACCCGCGTCGACC
>JBIJED010000235.1:0-5269 GCA_044343785.1 Azospirillales bacterium
CGCGCCCATATGGTGCGGGCCTTCCCGGGAACGTGGGCGTGCCTGAACACGAAACGTCCCGCCGCGTGCGTCCGCACGGGGCCTACCGGGACAACCGCGAACAGGACGACCATGTCGAAGCGTCACGCCTCCAAGTACAAGATCGACCGCCGCATCGGCGCCAATCTCTGGGGCCGGGCCAAGAGCCCGATCAACCGCCGCGAGTACGGCCCCGGCCAGCATGGCCAGCGCCGGAAGAAGCCCTCGGACTTCGGCCTGCAGCTGATGGCCAAGCAGAAGCTGAAGGGCTACTACGCGAACATCGGCGAGCGCCAGTTCCGCCGCCTCTACACCGAGGCCGTGCGCCGCAAGGGCGACACCGGCGAGAACCTGATCGAGCTGCTGGAGCGCCGGCTGGACGCGGTCATCTACCGCATGAAGATCGCGCCGACCCCGTTCGCCGCCCGCCAGCTCGTCAGCCACGGCCACATCACGGTCAACGGCAAGCGCGTGAACGTGCCCTCGTTCTTCGTGCGCGACAACGACATGATCGAGGTCCGCCAGCGGTCCAAGCAGATGGCGCTGATCATGGAGAGCGCCGTGTCGGGCGAGCGCGACGTGCCCGACTACGTCGAGTTCGACGCCTCGGCGCTGAAGGGCCGCTTCGTCCGCGCGCCCAAGCTGGCCGACGTGCCTTACCCGATCCAGATGGAACCGAACCTGGTCATCGAGTTCTACTCGCGCTGACCGTCCCCCGGTCGCCATCGGACCGGAACGAAGCCGCCGCCCCCCGGGGCGGCGGTTTTCGTTTGTGGCGGCCTCACCAGCCCACGCGGAACACGCACGCCGCCGCCCCGGCCGCGGCACAGTCCCTCTCCACCACTCCCGTCCGCGGCCCGAGCATCGCGGCCAGCACCGTCTCGAAGGTGGCGGCGAAATGGTGGCAGGCGGGGACCTCGGTGCGGAGGGCGCGGCAGACGGGCGAGCCTTCCAGCCGGAGCCAGAGGCCCGGGTCGAAGCCATACGCGAAGGTGTCGCCTGACACGTGTCGTTGGTCATCGCGTCGATGAAGCGGATGTCGTCGAAGCCGTTCGCCGTCAGCGTGCCCGACAGATACGCGACCCAGGCGGGCGGCCAGTTCCCCGCGATTTCCGCACCGCCCGAATGATCGTTCGGATGGATGAAGCGGACCCGCATGTCGGGGCCCGCCCTGCCGGTGTTCGTCCAGCCAGTTCGGCTCCGAAGGCGTCAACCTGCATCGACGCCAATAGATCCGACGGTCAGCCCTCCGCCGCCGTCGCCGCCTGTCGGCCCCGGATCGCGTCGGCGCTGTAGAGCGCGAGGCCGAGCCAGATCGCGCCGAAGGCCGCCGCGTGCCAGATTGTGAAGGGCTCGCCGTAGAGGATGGCGATGCCGAGCTGCAGCGTCGGCGACAGATAGCTCGACAGGCCCAGCGCCGAGAAGGGCAGGTGCCGCGCCGCGTTCAGGTAGAAGACGACGGGAAGGGCGGTCACGACGCCGGCGGCGAGCAGCTTCAGGTCCGTCGCCCGGTCGATCGACGCGAAACTGCCGAAGCCCGCCGTGTCGAGGGTGAGCAGGTAGATCGTCGCCGGCACGGCCAGGATCCCGGCCTCGACCAGGAGGCCCGTCAGGGGATCGATCCCCGCCCGCGTCCGCACGAGGCTGTAGAGGGTCCAGGACGTGGCGAGCACGATGGAAAGGACGGGCAGGGCGCCCGCGCCCACCGTCAGGATCCCCACGCCCAGCGCCGCGAGGACGACCGCCGCCGTCTGGCGGGGGTTCAGCCGCTCGCGCAGCACCACGACGCCGACGATCACGTTCATCAGCGGTGCGACGTAGTAGGCGAGGCTGACCTCGGTCACCCGGTCGACCGAGACCGCCCAGATGTAGAGGCCCCAGTTGAGGGCGATGAGCGCGGTGGTCAGGAGATAGGCCCCGACCGTCCGCCGGCCGCCGAGGATCGCGGCGAAGGCGGGCAGGCCCTTGATCACGAGCACGAGGGCGAGGAGGAGGGGGACCGACCAGACGACCCGCTGCGCGAACACCTCGACCGGGGCGACGTGGCCCAGTTCCTTGAACAGCGCCGGCGCGGTGCCCCAGAGGACCGAGGCCGCGAAGGCATAGGCGAACCCGGTGCCGACGAGGCCGGTGGGACCGGGAGGAGGGGGGGAGCGCATGGCGCGCACCTTGCCACCCCCCGCCCCGCCCGGCCATCATCGGCGGCGCAGGGCGATCATGCGCCGACGGCGCTTGCCCCGGCCCGCTGCCGCGTCACGGGGTCCGGGTGGTCCCGCCCGACGGCGGAATGATGCCCATGGTCCCGGTCCCGGTCGTCCCGGTGGCGCCGCTGCCGCTCCGGGCGGCGCCGTACTCGAACTCCGGCGCCCGCTCGAGCTGCTCGTGCGTCAGGCCGATGGTGAGGCGGCCGTCCTGGCCCATCTGCAGCTGGTCGATCGGGACCGAGACCAGCTTGTTGCCGATGCCGAGGAAGCCGCCGACCGACAGGATCGCGGTCTCGATCTGCTTCGACGCCGTATTGAAGATGATGTCGTCCACCGAGCCGACGTTGGTGTCGTTCGGACCGTAGACGCGGGTGCCGATGATGTCGTCGGCCCGCATCTGACCGGGCAGGACCGTACTCGTGGACCGTGCGGCGGACGATGCCGCCGTGCCGGTGGCCGGCGGTGGCGTGGTCTGCTGGGCGAGTGCCGCGCCCGAGGCGAGCAGCACGGACAGGGCGAGTGCGGGAAAGCGCATCGTCGTGGCCTCCGTTGGACGGTGTGTCGCGACGTCGCCGGGGGGATTTCCGCAACCCCCGCGCCGGCCGTCGGTCACCGCATCAACGCGCGCGCACCGTGCCCGGTTCCCCGCGCGGGCGGACCCGAACGAAAAGGCCCCGCGGACGGGGTCCGCGGGGCCTTCAGATGTCTCGCGCCGTTGGCGGCGTCAGGCCTGGGCGGCCGTCGTGACGCCCTTCTCGGCGAGCAGCTGCTGGAGTTCGCCCGAGGTGTACATTTCGCGGACGATGTCGCACCCGCCGACGAACTCGCCCTTGACGTAGAGCTGCGGGATCGTCGGCCAGCTGGTGAATTCCTTGATCCCCTGGCGGATCGCCGCGTCGACCAGCACGTCGACGCCCTTGTACTCGACCCCCATGTGGTTGAGCACGTTGGCGACGGCGGCCGAGAACCCGCACTGCGGGAAGGCCGGGGTGCCCTTCATGTACAGGACCACGTCGTTCGACGTGATGTCGGTCTTGATGCGCTCGGCGACGGTTTCGTCCATGGATCCCCTCCGCGGTACGGGTTCGGTTCAGGCGCCCTCGGGCACGGAGGTCTGCAGCATCAGCGCGTGCAGCTCCCCGCCCATCCGGCCCTTCAGCGCCTGGTAGACCATCTGGTGCTGCTGCACCCGGCTCTTGCCCTTGAAGGCGGACGAGGCGACGTAGGCGGCATAATGGTCGCCGTCGCCGCGGAGATCGTCGATGCGCACGACCGCGTCGGGCATCGCCTCCTTGATCAGGCGCTCGATATCCGCCGCGTCCATCGCCATCGGTGCCACTGCCTTCTCAACCGGTCTCGCCGGACATCAACGCGGGCAGGAAGGCCTCGTGCGCCGCCGTCAGGTCCTCGACGGATATGGCGCCGAGGTGGGGGCCTGTCAACGAAACCCCGCCGGTGCTGCCGACCCGCGCGACCGGCACGCCCGTCGCCGCCGCCCGCGCCTCGACCGCCGCCGGATCGGCCGTCGCGACCACGTATCGGCCCTGATCCTCGCCGAACAGCACGCCTGCGTCCGCCGGCAGGTCGAGCCGGCAGCCGATACGGCCCGCCATCGCCATCTCCGTGATCGCGACCAGCAGGCCGCCGTCCGACACGTCGTGGCAGCCGGCCACCAGCCCGTCCCCGATCAGCGCGCGCACGAGGTCGCCGTTGCGCCGTTCGGCAGCGAGGTCGACCGGCGGGGGCGCGCCCTCCTCCCGGCCGTGGAGTTCGCGCAGATAGAGGCTCTGGCCGAGGTGGCCACGCCCGTCGCCCAGCACGAGGATCGCGAGGTCGGGCGCGGTGAAGGCGGCCACCGCCGCCTTCGTCACATCCTCCAGCAGCCCGAGGCCGCCGATCGCGGGGGTGGGCAGGATGGCCTTGCCGTCGGTCTCGTTGTAGAGGCTGACGTTGCCCGACACGACGGGGAAGTCGAGCGCGCGGCAGGCGTCGGCCATGCCCTCGATGCAGCCGGCGAACTGCCCCATGATCCGTGGCTTTTCGGGGTTGCCGAAGTTCATGTTGTCGGTGACGGCGAGCGGCAGCGCGCCGACGGCGGTGAGGTTGCGCCACGCCTCGGCCACCGCCTGCCGCCCGCCCTGGACCGGATCGGCGAGGCAGTAGCGCGGGGTGACGTCGCAGGTCATGGCCAGCGCCCGGCCCGTGCCGTGGATGCGGACCACCGCCGCGTCGCCGCCGGGGCCCTGTGCGGTGTCGGCGCCGACGTGGCTGTCGTACTGCTCCCACACCCAGCGGCGCGAGCAGAGGTCGGCGGACGCCAGGAGGCGGGCCAGCACCCGCACCGGCGTGTCCGGCAGGTCGAACGCCCGGTCGTCGATCGGGACCGGCGGGGGCGTCGGCTCCCACGGGCGGTGATAGAGGGGGGCGCGGCTCGACAGCGGCTCGATCGGCATGTCGGCCATGGTCTCGCCGTGCCGTATCAGGACGAGGCGACCCGTGTCGGTCAGCCGGCCGATGACGGCGAAGTCCAGCTCCCACTTCTCGAAGATGGCCCGCGCCTGATCCTCCGCGCCGGGGCGCAGGATCATCAGCATGCGTTCCTGGCTCTCCGACAGCATGATCTCGTAGGCCGTCATCCCCTGTTCGCGCTGGGGCACGCGGTCGAGGTCGAGGGTGATGCCGAGCCCGCCCTTGCCGGCCATCTCGACCGACGAGGAGGTGAGGCCGGCGGCCCCCATGTCCTGGATGGCGACGATGGCGTCGGTCGCCATGAGTTCGAGGCACGCCTCGATCAGCAGCTTCTCGGTGAAGGGGTCGCCCACCTGCACGGTCGGGCGCTTCTCCTCGGAGCCTTCCGAGAACTCGGCCGAGGCCATGGTGGCGCCGTGGATGCCGTCGCGCCCGGTCTTCGAGCCCACGTAGACGACCGGGTTCCCGACGCCGGCGGCGGCGGAATAGAAGATCCGGTCGGCCCTGGCGAGGCCCACCGTCATCGCGTTGACGAGGCAGTTGCCGTCGTAGGCGGGGTGGAAATTCAGCTCGCCGCC
>JBIJED010000236.1:0-5259 GCA_044343785.1 Azospirillales bacterium
CCGGAGCTGGAGGGCGCCGTCGCCCGCCACTTCGCCGATCGTGCGGGCTGCTGCTGATGCGCACCGCCGCTGTCCTGCGCATCCCCGCCGCGGCACCCGACGACATGTCGGGCATCGAGGCCGCGATCACCGGCGGGCGGCTCGATCCCCGGGGGATCGTCGCCATCCTGGGCAAGACCGAGGGCAACGGCTGCGTCAACGACTTCACCCGCGGCTATGCCGCGCTGGCTCTTGGCCTGATGCTCCGTCGCCACCTCGACGAGGATGCCGCCGCGGCCGTGTGCCTCGTGATGTCGGGGGGGACGGAGGGGGCGCTCGCGCCGCACTGGACGGTGTTCGCCCGCAGCCCCGCCGGGCTTGCGTCGGCACCGTCGCCGGCCCTCGCCGTCGGACGCGCCCACACACCGGCGCTTCCGCCCGAGGAGCTGGGCCGCGCCGGGCAGGTGCGGATGGTGGCGGCGGCCGTGCGGGCGGCCATGGCCGACGCGGCGATCGACGACCCGGCCGAGGTCCACTTCGTGCAGGTGAAGTGCCCACTGCTGACGGCGGCGCGGATCGGCGCGGCGGAGGCGCGCGGCGCCACCGTCGCGACGCGCGACGCGTTGCGCTCCATGGGCCTGTCGCGGGCCGCGAGTGCGCTCGGCGTGGCGGCGGCGCTGGGCGAGATCGCGCCGGAGCGGGCGGAGGCCGGTGTCGGCGATCCCGCGCTGTGGTCGGCGCGGGCGAGCGCATCCGCCGGGGTGGAACTGGACGGCCACGAGGTGGTGGTGATCGGCATGTCGCCCCATTGGGCCGGGCCGCTGGCGGTCGACCACGCCGTCATGGCCGACGCGATCGACGTGGAGCCGGTTCGCGCCGCGCTGGTCCGGCTGGGCCTGGACGCGCCGGGCCAACTCCCGCCCGCTGCCCGGGGGCGGCTCGTCGCCGTGCTGGCGAAGGTGGAGGCGAGCCCCGACGGCCGCCTGCGCGGGCACCGCCACACCATGCTGGACGACAGCGACCTGTCCGCCACCCGGCATGCCCGCGCCTTCGTCGCCGGCGCGCTGGCGGGCATCGTCGGGCACGCGGAGATCTACGTCTCGGGCGGCGCGGAGCACCAGGGGCCACCCGGCGGTGGGCCGGTCGCGCTGGTGGTCGCCCGAAAAGGGTGATCCCGGCGGCATCGACGATCGGCGGATCGCGGACCGTCCTCGAAGGCGAGCGTCTCAAGGCTCATGGAGCGTCGGGCGGTGACCGAGGTCCCCGACTTGAACGGGAATCCGGTCGGCGTGACCACAGCGCCCATCGGGTGCGGAACGCCGCATTCCAACCAGCGACGCGGGTCAGTCCCCTGCGTCGGCGGCTGCCTCGAACGCGCTGCGGAACTCGAGATCGTGCCCGAAGGCGCGCGGGCCGACGAGCGCCAGACCGTCGGGGGACAGGAACACCGGCGGGGCCGGCAGCACCACGACCGACACGCGCTGGCCGTAGCGCAGCATCTCCGTCCCCACCGCCTCGCCGTCGACGCTGTCGATCACGCAGATCAGGTCCGGCGTCATGGCGACCGGGTCGCCGTCCGCCCGCGCCACGGCGAACTCGTTCTGGAAGTCCAGCGTCATCGTCCGGCCGCGGTCGGCCTCCAGCCCCTCCAGCGTCGCGGTGCCGCGCAGGAATCCCTCCGTCGTCCGCCGCGCCACGTCGCGCACCTTGCCCGCGAACAGGCGTCGCCCGCCCTCCGCCGCCACGATCGCGGCGACCGGATCGGCGTGGGCCGCCCGCGCCGCGGCGACCGCGCGGCCCAGCGCGATGGCGCGGCTCGTGGTGCCGGGAATGCCCCAGTCCTTCACCTCGCGGCCCGTGCGGGGGGCGAGGCAGGTGGCGGCGGTCGAGCCCCATTCCACGCAGACGCGCCGCGCCATGCGCTCCATCCGCGTCCAGCTCTCCGCCCGCAGGAACACCACCTCGTTGTCGCGGATGTCGGCCATCGCCATGGGCGCGTTCGACAGGCCGCCGACCGCGAAGCTGGTCATCTGCCCTTCCGGAAAGGCGCGCCCCATGCCGTCGGCGTCGACCACGGGCAGGTCCATCAGCGCCGCCGCCAGGAAGGGCTGGAAGGCGTTGCCGCCGCCGACCTCGAGCGACATCAGCGCCCGGAAGCGGATCCCGGTGACCGCCTGCATGATCTCGATCGAGCGGACGATGGGCCGCGGGTCCTTCAGCCGCTCGCGCCCCACCAGCGGCGCCCCCATGGCCGAGACGACGGCGACCGCGTCGCCGTCGTCGAGTTCGTCCGGTGCCATCAGCCGGCATCGCCGGCCGTCGCGGTAGAGCCGGCGCATGTTGAGGAGCCCCATGTAGGGGTTCCCGCCGCCGCCGGTGCCGAGGATCCAGGCCCCGGTGGCCAGCGCCTCCAGATCGTCGGCCGTGATGTCGCGCATGGGGCGGGTCTCGGGCGTCAGGCGTCGCGGAAGGGCGAGCGGTCGGGGTCGAGCACGGGCATGGCGGCGAGCAGCATGCGGGCATAGTCGCTCGTCGGCCGCTCGAACACCGCCTCGGTCGCCCCCTCCTCCACGACCCGCCCGCGCAAGATGAGCGCGACGCGGTCGCAGACGTAGCGGATGACGCCGAGGTCGTGGGAAATGAACAGGTAGGTGAGGTCGAGGCGCGTCTGCAGCTCGTGCAGCAGGTTCAGCACCTGCGCCTGCACCGAGACGTCCAGCGCCGACGTCGGCTCGTCCAGGATCAGGAACTCGGGGCTCACCGACAGCGCGCGGGCGATGCAGATCCGCTGCCGCTGGCCGCCCGAGAACTCGTGGGGAAAGCGCCAGAGGTGCTGCGGCCCGAGGCCGACCAGGTCCAGCAGTTCCGCCACCCGCTCCGTCCGCCGGCGCGCGTCAAGGCCGAAGGTGTCGCGGTGGACGACCAGCGGCTCGGCCACGATGTCGTGCACCGTCATCCGCGGGTTCAGCGAGGCGTAGGGATCCTGGAACACGATCTGGAGGCGCGCGCGCAGGCGCCGCATCTCCGCCGCCGGCAGGCCCGCGATGTCGCGCCCGTCGTAGATCACCTGCCCCGCCGCCGGCCGCTCCAGCCCCAGCACGATGCGGGTGAGGGTCGACTTGCCCGACCCGCTCTCGCCGACGAGGCCGAAGCTCTCGCCCCGGTTCACGGTGAGCGACACGTCGTCGAGGGCCGTCAGCACGGGCTTGGCGCCACCCTTCGCCGGCCCGCGCAACGGATAGGTCTTGGTGACCCCCTCGATGCGAAGGAGCGCCGTCATGCCGCCTCCGCCGGGGGGGCGGCACGCACGCAGGCGACCGCGTGCCCGGGCCCGACGGCGACCACGGGCGGCAGGGCGGAACAGGCGGCGACGGCCTCGGCGCAGCGCGGCGCGAAGCGGCAGCCGGGCGGCGGCCGGATCAGGTCCGGCACGGCGCCGGGAAGGCCGCGAAGGGCGCCCCGCGCGGTGCCGGCGGTCGGCACGGCGGCCATCAGCGCGCGGGAGTAGGGGTGGGCGGGGGCGCGGAAGATGGCGCGGACCGGCCCGCTCTCCACGATGTTGCCGGCGTACATCACCGCGACGTGGGAACAGATCTGCGCCACGACGCCGAGATTGTGGGTGATCAGCAGCACGGCCAGCCTGTATTCGCGCACGAGGCCGTGGATCAGGCCGAGGATCTGCGCCTGCACCGAGACGTCGAGCGCGGTCGTCGGCTCGTCCGCGATCAGCAGGTCGGGGCGGCCCAGGAGCGCCATGGCGATGAGCACGCGCTGGCGCATCCCGCCCGAGAACTGGTGCGGGAAGTCGTCGATCCGCGCGGCGGCGTCCGGGATGCCGACCCGGTCGAGCAGGGCGATCGAGGCCCGCCGCGCCGCCGCCCGCCGCTCCCGCCGCGATGCCCCGGGGCCGAGGCCCAGAACGGCGGGATCGACGGCGCCGGCGTGCAGCGCCACGTCGGCCATCTGGTCGCCGATGCGGAAGGTGGGGTTCAGGTTCGTGGTCGGGTCCTGGAAGATCATGCCGATGCGCCGGCCGCGCAGCGTCCGCATCTCGCGTTCCGAGGCCGACAGCAGGTCCCGCCCGTCGAAGCGGATCGACCCGCCGCGATAGCGCGCGGGCGGTGCCGGCACGAGGCGGGGAACGGACAGGCCGGTCAGCGACTTGCCGCACCCCGTCTCGCCGACGAGGCCCCACACCTCGCCCCGGTCGACCGCGAGGTCGATGCCGTTCAGCACATGGGCCTCGCCCTCGAAGCTGCGCATCGAAAGGTGGAGGCCGCGGATCTCCAGCAGCGCCATCGGCCCGCCCCTCAGCGCCGGGCCTTGGGGTCGAGCACGTCGCGCAGCCCGTCGCCCAGGAGGTTGAAGCCGAACACGGCCAGGAAGATGGCCGCACCGGGGAAGATCGCGGTCCACCAGACGTCGGGCATGTAGTTGCGCGCGACCGCCAGAAGCGATCCCCATTCGGGGGTCGGCGGACGGACGCCGATGCCGATGAAGCCGAGCGCGGCGATGGTCAGGATCGCGAAACCCATGTCGAGCGACATCTTCACGATCACCGGCGAGACGACGTTCGGGAGAACGTGGCGGAAGAGGATGCGCGCGGGCGACGCGCCGACGGCGCGGGCCGCCTGGACGAACACCTCCTCCTTCTTGGCCAGCACCTCGCCGCGCACGAGCCGCGCATAGCCGGGCCACCAGGAGAGCGCCACGGCCAGGATCATGTTCGTCGTGCCGGGGCCGAGCGCCGCCGCGATCGCCATCGCCAGGATGAGCGACGGGATGGTGAGGGTGAGGTCGGTGACGCGCATCAGCACCTCGTCCGTCCAACCGCCCGCGAAGCCGGCCACGGCCCCCACGAGCGTGCCGATGACGGTGCCGAGCACCACCACCGCCAGCCCGGCCAGGAGCGAGATGCGCGAGCCGGCCACGACGAGGGAGAAGACGTCCTGGCCCAGCTCGTTCGTGCCGAACCACCATTGGGCCGACGGCGGGCGGAACCGGGTGCCGGTGGAGACCGACCCCGTCACATGCTCGGGATGCGGGACGAAGGCGGGACCGACCAGCGCCACGAGGATCAGGAACAGGACGATGGCGAGCCCGACGATCGACAGCCAGCTCTGGCGGAACCGGTAGAGGCCCCGGCGCGCGTTCTGCCAGCGCGCGGAAAGCGCGCCCGACGGGGCGGTGTCGACGCCGGCGGTCATTCGTATCGGACCTTCGGGTTCACGAGGCCGTAGAGCAGGTCGACCAGCAGGTTGATCGTGACGAAGATGATCA
>JBIJED010000237.1:0-5251 GCA_044343785.1 Azospirillales bacterium
ATGTTCCACGCGGTGGCGGGCGCGCTCGTCGCCGTCGGCCTCGACCGGCCGGGGGGCGTGCGCTGGATCGGCACGACCGACGATCCCGCCGCCACCCTCGGCGCCATCGGCCGGGCCTTCGTCGCGGTCCGCGGCGGCGTCCGGCGGATGCGCGACCTTCCGGCGCTGCCCCGCGCGCTCGACCGCGCGCTCGACCGGGCGCTCGACCGGGCGCTCGACCGGGCGCTCGACCGGGCGCTCGACCGGCCCGTCGTCCCGGTCCGGGGCGCCGACGCCGACGGCCTTCCCGAGGGCGTCGTCCCCCTCGGCCTGCCGCTCGGCCGGGCCGACCTCGCCCGGCTGGCCGCCATCGCCACGCGGCACGGCGACGGCGTCGTCCGCCTCTCCCCCTGGCGCGCGATCTTCGTCGCGGGCGTCGACGATCCCGCGGCGCTGCGCGATGCGTCGGCCGGGCTGATCACCGCGCCCGACGATCCGCGCGCCAGCCTCGTCGCCTGTCCCGGCCTGCCGGTATGCCGGTCCGGCCACGTGCCGGCGGCGACCGACGCCCTCTCGCTCGCCCACGCCCTGCCGCCGGGGCTCGTGCTCCACGTCTCCGGCTGCGCCAAGGGGTGCGCGGCCGGCCGGACGTCCCACCCGGTCGTGCTCGTCGGTCGCCCGCTCGGCGGCTACGACGTGGTCCGCCACGGCCGGGCGCAGGACGCGCCCGTCGCCTCGCTGCCCGACCTCGCCGCCGCCCGCCGCTACCTCGCCGACCTGACCGTCCATGCCTGAGCCACGCGCCTACGTCCGTGACGGGGCGGAGATCTATCGCCGGTCCTTCGCCATCATCCGGGCGGAGGCGGACCTCGCCCGGTTCACCGCCGAGGAGGCGACGGTCGCGGTCCGCATCATCCACGCCTGCGGGATGGTGGAGGTGGCGTCCGACGTCGCCTTCGCGACCGGTGCCGTCGCCGCGGCCCGGGCGGCGCTGGCGGCGGGTGCGCCCATCCTGTGCGACGCGCGGATGGTCGCCGACGGCGTCACCCGCGCCCGGCTTCCGGCGGCGAACGAGGTCGTCTGCACGCTGCACGACCCCACGGTGCCCGACCTCGCCCGCCGCCTCGCCAACACCCGCAGCGCCGCGGCCATGGAACTCTGGCGCGAGCGGCTCCCCGGGAGCGTGGTCGCCATCGGCAACGCGCCGACGGCCCTCTACCGCCTTCTCGAGATGCTGGACGAGGGCGTGGCGCCGCCGGCCGCCGTGGTCGGCATGCCGGTCGGTTTCGTCGGTGCGGCCGAGAGCAAGGAGGATCTGATCGCCGATGGCCGGGTCCCCTTCCTCGTCGTCCGCGGCCGGCGCGGCGGCAGCGCCATGGCGGCGGCATGCGTCAACGCGCTCGCCCAGGAGCGCGAGATCTGATGTCCGCCGTCGTCCCCGGCACGCTCTACGGCGTCGGCGTCGGCCCCGGCGATCCGCGGCTGATGACCCTGCGCGCGGCCGAGGTGCTGCGCGAGGCCGACGTCGTCGCCCATTTCGCCAAGGCGGGGCGGCGGGGGATCGGGCGCGCCATCGTCGATGCCGGGCTGGGGACGAGCCGGCGGGAACTGGCGCTCGAATATCCGGTGACGACCGAGATCCCCCTCGACGACCCCGCCTATGCCGCGGCGCTCGCCGCCTTCTACGCCGACGCGGCGGACCGGGTGGCGTCCCGCCTCGCGGACGGCCTCTCGGTCGCGGTCGTCAGCGAGGGCGATCCCTTCTTCTACGGGTCCTACATGCACCTCCACCGCCGCCTCGCCGACCGCTGGCCGACGGAGGTGGTGGCCGGCGTCACCGGCATGTCCGCCTGCTGGACGCGGGCGGGCGTGCCGATCACCTGGGGCGACGACGTGCTCTGCGTCCTGCCCGGCACGCTCGACGCCGAAACGCTCGGCGACCGGCTGCGCGGGGCGGACGCCGTCGTGGTGATGAAGCTGGGTGCCAACCTGCCGAAGGTGCGGGCCGCGCTGGCAGGCGCCGGCCTCCTCGCCCGCGCGGTCTACGTGGAGCGGGGGTCGATGGCGGGGGAACGCGTCTGCCCGCTGGCCGACCTGCCGGCCGACCACGCGGCGCCCTACTTCGCCATGGTGCTGGTGCCGGGCGAGGGGCGGCGGCCGTGAGCGGATCGCTGGCCGTCGTCGGCCTCGGCCCCGGCGATCCGGACTGGATCACGCCCGAGACGACGGCGATCCTCGCCGCCGCCGAGGAGGTGCTGGGCTACGGCCCCTACCTCGCCCGCCTCGCCCCCCCGCGGGAGGGACAGCGGCGGCATCCGTCCGACAACCGGGAGGAGATCGCCCGCGCCCGCCACGCCCTCGACCTCGCCGCGGCCGGCCGGCGGGTCGCGGTCGTCTCGGGCGGGGACCCGGGCGTCTTCGCCATGGCGTCGGCCGTGTTCGAGGCGATGGAGGACGGCGACCCGGCGTGGCGGGCGCTGGACGTCACGGTCCACCCGGGCGTGACGGCCGTGCTGGCCGCCGCCGCGCGGGTGGGGGCGCCGCTCGGCCACGATTTCTGCGTCGTCTCGCTGTCGGAGAACCTGAAGCCCTGGGACCTCGTGCTGCGCCGGCTGGACGCGGCGGTGGCGGGGGACTTCGTGCTCGCCCTCTACAACGTCGCCTCCCGCGCGCGGCCGTGGCAGATGGCGGCCGCGTTCGACCGGTTGCGGCAGGGAAAGTCGGGCGGGACGCCGGTGGTGCTGGCCAGCGCCGTCGGCCGCGCGGACGAGCGGATCGTGCGGACCACGCTGGGCGACGTCGACCCCGCCATGGCCGACATGCGCACGCTCGTCCTCGTGGGGTCGAGCCGGACCCGCTGCCTCGCCCGGCCCGACGGCCGGCCGCCCTTCGTCTACACCCCGCGCCGGGTCGACCCGGAATGACGGGCCAGCAGCCAGTCGAGCGCCGCGCCCGGCGCGTGCAGCGCGGTGCCGGCGCCGGACCCCGGGGGCCGGCGGATCACGATCACGGGCAGGGCGAGCGCGCGCGCCGCCGCGACCTTGCCGTGGGTCGCCGTTCCGCCCGAGTTCTTGGTCACCACGACCTCCACCCCCTCCCGTTCCATCAGCGCCCGCTCGTCGGCCTCGGCGAAGGGGCCGCGGCCTTGGATCTGGGTCAGGCGGGGGAGCGGCGGGGGCGGGTCGGGCGGGTCGACCGTGCGGACCAGATAGGCGTGGTGCGGCGCGGCGGCGAAGGCGTCCAGCTCCAGCCGCCCGACGGTCAGGAACACGCACCGGGGTTCGGGACCGAGGGCCCGGGCGGCGTGGGCCGCGTCGTCCACCTCGGTCCAGCGGTCGCCGTCGACGGGCGACCAGGGCGGGCGGGAGAGGACGGCCAGCGGAACGCCGGCCGCGGCCGAGGCGGCGACGGCGTTGGCCGCGATGCGCACCGCGTAGGGATGGGTGGCGTCGACCACCGCGCCGATCCCCTCCGCCCGCAGGTACGCCGCGAGGCCGTCGGCACCCCCGAACCCGCCGATCCGGTGGGGGATCGGGGGCGGAACGGGCGCCAGGGTCCGGCCGGCGAAGGACAGGACCGCGTCGATCTCCGGCCGCCCGGCGACGAGGCGGGCCAGCGCCGTCGCCTCGCTCGTCCCGCCGAGGATCAGGACGCGCAGGGGGCGGGGGGTGTCTGAGGCCATGCTCCATCTGAGCCCGGCCGGGCGCTGGCTGTCCATCGTCGGCATCGGCGAGGACGGGGTCGCCGGGCTGTCGCCCGCCGCCCGGCGCCTCGTGGCGGATGCGGCGGTCGTCTGGGGCGGCGCGCGGCACCTTGCGCTGGCGGCCGACCTCGTGCGCGAGGGGCGGGCCTGGCCCTCGCCGCTCGCCGACGCGATCCCCGACCTGATCGCGATGCGCGGGCGGCCGGTGTGCGTGCTCGCCTCGGGCGATCCCTTCCATTACGGGATCGGCGCGACGCTGGCGGGCCATGTCGATCCGGCCGAGATGCTGGTCCTGCCGGCGCCCTCGGCCTTCGCATTGGCGGCAGGGCGCCTCGGCTGGCCGCTGCAGGACACGGCCTGCCTGTCGGTCCACGGCCGCGCGCCCGAACGGACGATCCCGCACCTCCAGCCGGGCGCGCGGCTCCTTCTCCTGTCGTGGGACGGGTCGACGCCGGCGCGGCTCGCGGCGATGCTGGAGGGGCGGGGGTTCGGGGCGTCGCGGTTGACGGTGCTGGAGGCGATGGGGGGACCGCGGGAACGGATCCGCACGGCGACGGCCGCGGGGTTCGGCCTCGACGGCGTCGATCCGCTGAACACGGTCGCGATCGAGGTCGTGGCGGAGCCGGGGGCCATGGTCCTGCCGCTGGTGCCCGGCCTTCCCGACGATCTGTTCGAGAGCGACGGGCAGTTGACCAAGCGCGAGATCCGGGCATCGACCCTGGCGGCCCTCGCCCCGCGGCAGGGCGAGCTTCTGTGGGACGTGGGCGCGGGGTCGGGGTCGGTCGGGATCGAATGGATGCTGCGCCACCCGTCGCTGCGCGCGATCGCGATCGAGGCACGGGGCGACCGGGCGGCGCGGGCGGTGCGCAACGCCGTGGCGCTGGGCGTGCCCGACCTGCGGCTGGTGGAGGGCGAGGCGCCCGCCGCGTTGGCGGGCCTGCCCGCGCCGGACGCGGTCTTCGTCGGCGGCGGGGCGGGCGATCCCGGCGTGATGGACGCGGTGTGGGATGCGCTCCGGCCGGGCGGGCGGCTCGTGGTCAACGCGGTGTCGATCGAGACGGAGGCGATCCTGTCGGAGCGGTTCCGCCGGCACGGGGGCGAACTGGTGCGGGTCCAGGTCTCGCGCGCCGACCGGGTGGGGGGGATGCACGGCTGGCGGCCGGCGATGCCGGTGACGCGCTGGGCGGTGACGAAGGGGGGCGGGGCGTGACGGTGCCAGTGACCCCCTCTCCCTGTCCCTCCCCCCGGGGGGGGGAGGGAACGCGGCTGCCGGCGCGCGCAATTCGACTCCCCTCCCCCCCCCGGGGGGAGGGGTTGGGGGAGAGGGGGTTCGCCGCGCGAAACCTCCTCGCCGGCCTCGGCTGCACCGCCGACGCCACCGCCACCGAGATCCTCGCCGCCCTCGACGCCGCGCTGTCCGCCGCCGGCCGCGACCGCGACGACCTCCGCGCCCTCGCCACCCCCGACTTCCGTGCCGACCTGCCCGGCCTCTCCGGCGCCGCCGCGACCCTCGGCCTTCCCCTGACCGCCGTCCCCCCCGCCGACCTCGACGCCGCCGCCGCACGCACC
>JBIJED010000238.1:0-5228 GCA_044343785.1 Azospirillales bacterium
GCACCAAGCCTGCTGCTGATATCTGCTCCGATGGCATGGGTGGCGGAGCCAGCCCATCGACCGTTTTGGTCGCCATGGCCGGGATGAGCGTCTCGGTCGTCTTGGATCGAGGGAGCGGGCTCGGGTCGGTTACCACCGAGATCGTCGACTCCGGGTCGGCATCGAGCGCCTCACAAGGCGCGACGTCGAGGACAGACGATCGAGCCGTCTCCACAGTTGGAATGGCATCGCAAGGCGTCGAGACGATCTCGGTCGGAGTTTCGTCATGCGCGCATCCGGCCCCGTCGTCGTTCGCATGAGCTTTCAGCCGATTCGGGGCCGCTATGCAGGTACTTGGCAGATCGACCACGATCGGCGTTGGCGCGACCGGCGGCTTCGGCGGGTTGGTGACAGATATCGGACTGACAGCGACGCTGGGCGCCCTGACGGGTTCCGAAGAGGTGCTACTGTCCCTGAGGATAGCGTCGAGACTATCCTGCGCGGCCTTCAGCCGGATGAAGTTTCCGATCGGGGGATGCGACATGGACGTCGAATCAATGTCGCCATAGGCCTGCTCCGAGAGCACCTCCAGTTCGGCCTTCGCTCGGAGATAAGCATCGAGACGATCGCCGGCATCGACCGCAGCCGCGAGAGCACCATGACGCATGGCCCGCACCTCCTCCGCCAACCTGACCTTGACCCGAGCCGACCGGAGTAACGCTTCCGATCGGCTAGTTGTCCTAAGGGAGATGCGGAGGATGGAGTTCTTTGGGGCGGAATTAGGACGCAGATCGGCAGGAATGCGGAATCGCACCCAGTATGTCGCTCCGCGACGGTAGACGGACATGTGCCACTCCGCTGTGCCACAACGCTGTGCACAGGGACATTCGACACACCCCTCAACCCGTTGATCTGGAACGATTCCCGCCTGATCGTCGAACTTGGCGTCCCCTACGGGATTCGAACCCGTGTCGCCGCCGTGAAAGGGCGGTGTCCTAGGCCTCTAGACGAAGGGGACGTGGGCCGCAGACGCGGAGGATGACGTAGCGGGCGGGCGCGGGGATGGCAAGGGGAAAGGTCAGGCGCCGCCCGCAGGTGCGGCATCGAGGATGCGGAGCTGCACCGTCTCCGCCCCGTTCCACCGGTCGATGCCCAGCGTCCCCGCCACGTGCAGCGACCGGCCGCCCGCGGCCAGGAGAAGACGGCCCACCGCCTCGTCCGTCCCCTCCCCCACCGCGCGGAAGGCGATCGCCTTGAGGCGGCCGCCCGCGGCGCCGGAGAGGATGCAGCGCACGTGGCTGCCGCCCACCACGTCGGCCCGCACCACCCGCGCGTCGGCGATGGCGAAGACCGGCTCCGGGTTCGCCGTTCCGAAGGGGCCGAGGCGCAGGATCGCGCCCACGAGGTCGGCGGTCGCCCCGCCCACGGTGAGCACGCCGTCGATCCCGAGCGACGCCGCCCCGGCATCCCCGCCGCCCGCGGCGAGATCCGCCGCGACCCGCGCCTCCAGATAGGCGCGCAAATCCTCCAGCCGGTCGGCCGCCACCGTGAAGCCGCAGGCCATGCCGTGGCCGCCGCCCGCGATCAGCAGCCCCGCCTGCCGCGCCGCGATCACCGCCCCGCCGAGGTCGACGCCCGGCACCGAGCGGCCGGACGCCTTGCCGATCCCGCCCTCCAGCGCCACGGCGAAGGCCGGACGGCGGAACCGCTCCTTCAGCCGCGCGGCCACGATCCCGACCACGCCCGGGTGCCAGCCCTCCCCCGCCGCCAGCACGAGCGGCCGGTCGCCGCCGTCCGCCTCCACGGCCGCCACGGCGGCGTCCAGCACCTCCGCCTCCACCGTCCGGCGACGGGCGTTGAAGGCGTCGAGGTCGCGGGCGAGGGCCGCGGCCTCCGCCGGGTCGTCGGTCGAGAGCAGGCGCGCGCCCAGCTCGCTGCCGCCGAGGCGTCCGCCCGCGTTGACGCGGGGACCGAGGATGTAGCCCGCGTGATAGGCGTCGGGCGGCCCGGTCACGCGGGCGACGTCGGCCAGCGCGGCGAGGCCCGTGTTGCCGCGCCGGGCCATCACCTTCAGCCCCTGCGAGACCAGCGCCCGGTTGAGGCCGGTCAGCGCCACCACGTCGCACACGGTCCCCAGCGCCACGAGGTCGAGCCAGCCCATCAGGTCGGGGGCCCCGCCCCCCGGATAGTGGCCGCCCGACCGCAGGAGCCGGTTCGTCGCGACGACGAGGAGGAACGTCACCCCGACGGCGGCCAGCGTGCGCAGCGGCACGGCGGCGTCGCCCTCGTCCAGCCGGTTCGGGTTCACCACCGCCACCGCGGGCGGAAGGCGCGCCTCGGCCCGGTGATGATCGACGACCACCACCTCGAGCCCGGCCGCCGCCGCCGCCTCCAGCGCGTCGAAGGCCGTGATCCCGCAGTCGACCGTGACCACGAGGCGCACGCCCTCGGCCGCCAGCCGCCGGAGCGCACCCGGATTGGGGCCGTAGCCCTCCGTCAGCCGGTCCGGCACGTAGAGCCGCGGGTCGAGGCCGGCGGCGCGGCAGAAGCGCAGCAGGAGCGCCGCCGAGGTGGCGCCGTCCACGTCGTAGTCGGCGAAGACGGCCACCGGTTCGCGCGCGCGGATCGCCGCCGCCAGCCGCGCCGCCGCACGGTCCATGTCGCGCAGCACCGAGGGATCGGGCAGCGCCGTGCGCAGCTGCGGCCGGAGGAACGCCTCGACCGCGTCCGGCCCGATGCCGCGGGCGGCGAGGATGCGGGCCACGAGATCCGGGAGCCCGTGGGCCTGGGCCAGCGCCAGCGCCGTCCGCTCGTCCGCCGCCGCCGCCGTCCAGCGCCGCCCGCCGGCCGACGCGTCGACACCGAGACAGGGTGCGCCGAGGCAGGCTGCGCCGGCGCGGGGCGGGGCGACGCGGGCCGTGCCGGTCACCGGCGCGGCTGCGGGAAGATCGTCCCCTTGGTCCGCAGGTTGTGGTGCGCCTCGACGTAGCGGACGGTGCCGCTCTTGGAGCGCATGACGACCGAATGGGTCACCGCACCGCCGGGGAAACGGCGCACACCCCGGAGCATGGTGCCGGTCGTCACGCCGGTGGCGGCGAACATCACGTTCCCCTTCGCCATCTCCTCCAGCGAATACTTCCGGTTCAGGTCGGTGATGCCCCAGCGGGCGGCGCGCGACCGTTCCTCGTCGTTGCGGAAGACGAGGCGGCCCTGCATCTGCCCGCCGATGCAGCGCAGCGCCGCGGCGGCCAGAACCCCCTCGGGCGCGCCGCCCTGGCCCATGTACATGTCGACGCCGGCATCGGCCTGGGCGGTGGCGATCACGCCCGACACGTCGCCGTCGGAGATGAGCATGATGCGTGCGCCCGCCTCGCGCACCGCGCGGATCAGTTCGGCATGGCGCGGCCGGTCGAGGATGCAGACCACGAGTTCGGAGATCTCCGCCCCCTTGGCCAGGGCGAGGTTCCTGAGGTTCTCCGCCGGGGCGGCGTCGATGTCCACCACGCCGTCCGGCAGGCCGCCGCCCACCGCGATCTTGTCCATGTAGACGTCGGGCGCGTTGAGGAAGCCGCCCTCCTCGGCCATGGCGATGACGGCCAGCGAGTTCGGCCCGCCCTTGGCCGTGATCGTGGTGCCTTCCAGCGGGTCCAGCGCGATGTCCACCTTGGGCCCGCCGCCCGCACCGACCGTCTCGCCGATGTAGAGCATCGGCGCCTCGTCGCGCTCGCCCTCGCCGATGACGACCGTGCCCTCGATGTTGAGGCCGTTCAACGCGGTCCGCATCGCGTCGACCGCCGCCTGGTCGGCCGCCTTCTCGTCGCCGCGCCCCATCAGGAGCGAGGCGGAGAGGGCCGCCGCCTCGGTCACGCGGACCGTCTCCAGCGCGAGGTTGCGGTCAAGCGTCAGCTCGATGCCCTTGGACATGTCGGTTTCCTCCCGCGGGGTTGATCCCCGTACTGGTCCTCAGAAGTCCTCGATGCGGATGGTCCGCGGCGGCTCGATCACGGCGTCGAGCGCTGCGATGGCATCGAGGGCGCGGCGCATCGCCGCCTCGTCGGTCTCGTGGGTGGTCAGCACCACCGGCACCGCCTCGCCGGGCGAACGCCCGCGCTGCAGGAAGGATTCCATCGACACCATCTGATCGCGCAGCGCCGCCGCCACGTCGGCGATCACGCCCGGCCGGTCGAGCACCATCAGCCGCAGATAGTAGCGCCCGCGCCGCGCCGCGATCGGCACCGGCTCCGGCCGCGCAAGCCGCGCCGCCGGCACGCCGAACAGCGGCGCCGTCCGACCTCGGGCGATGTCGACCAGATCGGCGACCACGGCCGAGGCCGTGGGGCCGGCGCCGGCCCCGCGCCCGACGAAGGCGACCTTGTCGGCGAAGTCGCCGTCGGCCACCACCGCGTTGAACACGCCGTCGACGGTGCCCAATAGGCTGCCGACCGGCACCATGCAGGGGTGGACGCGCTGCTCGATCCCCCGCCCGCTGCGCCGCGCGACCGCCAGCAGCTTGATCCGGAAGCCGAGTTCGCCCGCATAGGCGATGTCGAGCGCCGAGACGTGGCGGATGCCCTCCACGTGGACGGACGCGAAATCCACCTCCACCCCGAAGGCGACCGCCGTCAGCACCGCCAGCTTGTGGGCCGCGTCGATGCCGTCGACGTCGAACGTCGGGTCGGCCTCCGCATAGCCCAGCGCCTGCGCCTCCGCCAGCACGTCGGCGAAGTCGCGGCCGGTCGTCCGCATCTCGGTCAGGATGTAGTTGCAGGTGCCGTTCAGGATGCCGTGGATCTCGCGCACCCGGTTCCCGGCAAGCCCCTCGCGCAGACCCTTGACGATGGGGATGCCGCCGGCCACCGCCGCCTCGAAGGCGACCGCCGTGCCCTTGGCCTCGGCCGCGGCGGCGAGGGCGGCGCCGTGCCGGGCGAGCAGGGCCTTGTTCGCGGTCACGACCGGCTTGCCGGCCGCGATCGCCGCCTCGACCAGCGCCTTCGCCGGATCGTCGGACCCGCCGATCAGTTCGACCACCACGTCCACGGCGGGGTCCAGCGCGAGGTCGGGTGCCGACGCGTGCCACGTGACGCCGGACAGGTCGACCCCCCGGCCCCGCGCCCGGTCGCGCGCGGCGACGGCGGTGACGACCAGCGGCCGGCCGCAGCGCTCGGCGAGGAGGTCGCGCTGCGCCTCGAGCAGGCGCAGGACGCCGGTGCCGACGGTACCGAGACCGGCGATGCCGATGCGCAGCGGAC
>JBIJED010000239.1:0-5204 GCA_044343785.1 Azospirillales bacterium
TCGGAGACGCCGCGGCCGTACACGGCCCGGGGCCCCGAGTTGAACAGCGGTGCGTTCGGTGGCATGTCGCAGCCCGCCTCGAGGGTCGTCTTCAGGTAGACGGCCTTCAACTCGCTGTCGAGGATGCCGGGCCGCGACGCCGCGATCACCGCATCGAGAGAGCGGTCCAGGATCTCGGCGGCCTTGCGGACGTAGACCAGTTCGGCCGGCGACTTCACGAGCCGCATCCTGCGGATCATGTGGTCGTCGTCGTCGAGCGTGCAGAACCCATCGAGCGTCTTCTGCAGCCGCCACAGGTTCCAGCCGGTCAGCCCGTGGGTGTTCAACTCGACCGCGACGCGCTTTCCGTTCAGGCCCAGCTCTTCGAGGATCGCCTTCAGGTCGCGCGCGGGGTTCGCGTCCTCCGCGTCCCACCAGATGCGGATGTCCTCGATCGTGCTGGTCTGGCGAGCCTGGAGGAGGTCGGGGCGGCGCGTCAGGAGCACGATCGGCCGGTCGTCCGCCGTCACCACCGCGCACTGGAAGAAGACGTAGCCGCCGGTGTCGTAGCCGGTCAGCCAGAAATGGCTCTCCTGAGCGAAGACGAGCATCGCGTCGAAGCCCGTCTCGACCAGCCGGCGGCGAAGGCGGGCCTGCCGGTCGAGATGCTCCTCCCGCGTGAACGGGAGCGAAACAGCGAGGGTGAACGCCATCGATCGAGTCCCTCTCCTCACCGGAAATCGCCACGTTGAACGGAGCGTAATCCGTGGTATACCAACCGTCAACCACGTGCGTGCCATGAGGTCCGGCGTGGATTCCGGAACCGGGTGGGGCATGCTGAACGTTCCCGACAGGCGGCTGGCGCTCCAGGCCTACGAGCGGATCCTCGACCTGATCATGTCGGGTGCGGCGAAGCCGGGAACCCTGGTGAACGAGCGGCGGCTCGCCGAC
Organism: Azospirillales bacterium; assembly: GCA_044343785.1. GTDB lineage: Bacteria > Pseudomonadota > Alphaproteobacteria > Azospirillales > Azospirillaceae > CANGXM01. The sequence continues at coordinate 931 of JBIJED010000239.1, forward strand.
AGCCTCGCCATGTCGCGCACGCCGGTGCGGGACGCCCTGCTGATGCTGGAGAGCGAGGGGCTGCTGATCCGGCAGGGTGCGCGCGGCCTGCAGATCCGCCACGTGAAGGTCGAGGACTTCATCGACGTGCTGCAGATCCGTCTGCTCCTGGAACAGGAGACGGCGCGGACCGCCGCCGGCCGGGTCCCCGCGGAGGAGCTGGCCGCGCTGACGGCGCGGCTGGAGGCGCTGCTGGCGGCCGCCGGTCGCGGCCCGACCGACCGCGACGAGGTCCGGGCCGTCGACGACCGGCTGCACGGGCTGATCGCCGACGCGGCCGGGAACGAGCAGATGGCGACGATCATCCGCAACCTGCGCCGCCAGACCCAGATCTTCGACCTGAAGAGCGTGCCGGAACGGCTTCCGGGCACCTGCCGCGAGCACCTGGAGCTCGTCCGGGCGGTGGCCGACGGAAACGGCGAGGCGGCCGCGGCGGCCATGCGCGTCCACATCGAGGGCGTCCGCCAGAGCATCGTCGCAAGGCTGGCGCGGATCTGAGCCGATGGACGTCCGCCCGCCCCGCCCGACGCCCGACGTCGCCCTCGCCGCCCGGCTTTTCGACGAGCTGGGCCGCCAGACGGGGAGCGGGCGCGGGGTGACCCGGGCGTCCTACGGGCTGGGCGAACAGCTGGCCCACCGGATCGCCCGGCGGGAGGCGGAGGCGCTGGGCCTGCGGGTGACGACGGACGCCGCCGCGAACCTTTACATGACGCTGCCCGGGACGGGCGGCGGGCCGGCCATCTTCGTCGGCTCCCATCTCGACAGCGTGCCGGTGGGCGGCAACTTCGACGGGGCGGCGGGGGTCCTCATGGGCCTCGCGGTCGCTGCCGGGTTCCGCCGGGCCGGCGTGGCACCGCCGCGCGACCTGACGGTGATGGCGATCCGCGCCGAGGAGAGCACCTGGTTCCCCGCCTCCTACATCGGCAGTCGCGCCGCATTCGGGCGTCTGACCCCCGAGGAACTCGACGGGGTGACGCGCGCCTCGGACGGGGTCGCGCTGGGCGCGGCGATCCGGGCCGCGGACGGCGACCCGAACGCCCTGCGGCGCGGTGAGCCGCAACTCGACCCGGCGCGGATCGGCGTTTTCGTCGAGCCGCACATCGAGCAGGGCCCGGCGCTGATCGCGCGTGGCCTGCCGGTGGGGATCGTCACCGGCATCCGCGGCAGCTTCCGCCACCGGAACGCGCGCTGCACGGGAAGCTGGGCCCATTCGGGGGCGACCCCGCGGGCGGTGCGCCAGGACGCGGTGGCGGCCGTGGCAGCCCTCGTCATGGCGATGGAGGAGATCTGGACCGGGGCCGAGGCGCGCGGCGAGGACCTGACCGTGACCTTCGGACAGGTCGCCACGGACACCGCCGCGCACGCGTTCAGCAAGGTCGCGGGACTGGTCGCCTTCTCGCTCGACGTCCGCAGCCAGTCGCCGGACACGCTCGCGGCGGTGCGGGCGGCGCTGCCCGCGCTGCTCGGACGGATCGAGGGCGAGCGGCGGGTGCGGTTCGACCTCGGCCCGCTGACCGGCAGCGAGGCGGCGGCGATGGACCCGGCGACGATCGACGGCCTCGCCGCCGCGGCCGCCGCGAGCGGGGTTCCCGCGACGGCGATGCCGTGCGGCGCGGGACACGACGCGGCGGTCTTCGCACGGATGGGCGTGCCCACGGGCATGCTGTTCGTCCGGAACGCGAACGGCAGCCATAATCCGGAAGAGAGCATGGAGATGGAGGACTTCGCCGCCGCCGCGACGGTGTTGTCGCGGTTCTGCCTCGACTTCGGCGGATGACGACCGACGTCCTGGTCGTCCAGCCGATCGACGCGACAGGGGTCGCAGCGCTCCGCGACGCCGGTCTCACGGTCCACGTCGCCGCCGACACGCGGCTCGACACGCTCCGGCCTCACCTCGCGACGGCGCGCGCCGCAATCGTCCGGAACGAGGGCCTGTCGGGGGAGGCGATCGCGCTCGCCCCGTGCCTCCGGGTGGTCGTGGCCCACGGCACCGGCACCGACCGGATCGACCGGGCCGCGGCGGCCGCCCGGGGGATCGCAGTGCGAAGCACGCCGGGCGCCAACGCCCGGTCGGTGGCCGAACACGCGCTGGCGCTGATCCTCGCCTGCGCAAAGCGGATCCCCGACGGCGATCGGGCGGTGCGGACGGGCGACTTCGCCCTGCGCGAACGGGTCCGTGCGACCGAACTGTCCGGTCTGACGCTGGGGCTGGTCGGTTTCGGCCGGATCGCCCGACTGGTCGCGGGCTACGGCCACGCGCTCGGGATGCGGGTCTGCGCGGTCTCGGCGGCGGCGCCCGACGGCGAGATGACGGCGGCGGGCGTGGAGCCACTGCCCGATCCCGACGCGCTCTGCGTCCGCTCGGACGTGGTCTCCCTGCACACCGTCCCGCGGCCGGGCGGGCCGCTGTTCGACGCGGCGCGGCTCGCGCGCATGCGGCGAGGTGCGGTGCTGGTGAACACCGCCCGCGGCGCGCTCGTCGACGAGGCGGCGCTGGCGGCGGCGCTGCGGTCGGGCCATCTGTCGGCCGCGGCGGTCGACGTGTTCGCGATCGAGCCGCCGGCGACCGACGGCCCGCTGTTCGCCGCGCCGAACCTGATCCTGAGCCCGCATCTCGGCGGCTCGACGGCCGCGGCGCTCGCGCGGACCGCGCGCGCCGCGGCCGACGCCGTGATCGAGGCGCTTCGCGGATGACGGCCGCGCCCCTCGCCCCGCCCCGCCTCCTCGACGTCGGCGAGGCGGCGCTTTGCGTCGAGTTCGGCGAGACCGTCGACCCGGCGCTGAACGCGCGCGTGATCGCGCTGGACCGGGCGCTCGCCGCCCTCGCCCCGCCGGGGGTGGTGGAGACGGTGCCGACCTATCGCTCGCTGCTGGTCCACCTCGATCCGCAGGTGGTGGACGTGGGATCGCTGAAGGCGACGATCCTCGAACTCGCGGCCCGGCCGGCGGCGGCGACGGGCGCCGGGCGGCGATGGATCGTGCCGGTGGTCTACGGCGGGGCCCACGGCGAGGATCTGGCCGCGCTGGCCGAACGGCACGGCATGAGCGAGACGGCCCTGGTGGCGCGCCATGCCGGCGCGGTGTACACCGTCTTCATGATCGGCTTCATGCCGGGCTTCACCTATCTCGGTGGGCTCGACCCGGCGCTCGCCACGCCGCGGCGGCCGGAACCGCGGACCAAGGTGCCCGCCTTCTCGGTCTCGATCGGCGGGGCACAGACGGCGATCGGCAGCCTGCCGGCCCCCAGCGGCTGGCACCTTCTCGGCCGCACGCCGGTCCGCACCTTCCTGCCCGGACGCGATCCGGTCTTCCTGTTCGGCCCGGGCGACGAGATCCGGTTCGAGCCGGTCGGCGCGGAGGCCTGGGACACGCTCGACGCCCGCGCCGCGGCCGGGGAGCCGGTGGCCCGCGAGGGGCCGGGATGAGCGCGCTGACGGTCGAGGCGTGCGGCCCGGGCACCACGGTGCAGGACGCGGGCCGCACCGGGTTCCGCCGGTTCGGGGTTTCGACCGCGGGGGCGATGGACCGCCTCGGCCTGGCCCTTGCCAACGTGCTGGTCGGCAACGATCCGGGAACGGCCGCCGTCGAGTTCACGCTGGTGGGAGGCAGCTTCCGCGCTGCCGACACGACGGTCGCGGTGGCCGCGGTCGGTGCGGTTCTGACGGTGGACGGGCGACCGGTTCCGGCGGGGTCGGGCGCGCTGGCCGGGCCGGGAGCCTTGATCGCGGTCGGACCGGCGAAGGGCGGGGTCTATGCCTATCTGGCCGTGGGTGGGGGCATCGACGGTCCTGCGGCGATGGGCAGCCGGTCGGTGCATCGCCGTTCGGCCATCGGCGGCGGCCCCCTCGGTCCGGGCGACACGCTGCCGCTGGGCCCGGGCGGAGCGGACGTCCCGCGGCGACTGCCCCAGCAGGAGCCCGCGACGGGGCCGATCCGGCTGATGTTCGGGCCGCAGGACGACCATTTCACCGATGCGGCGCTCGCGGCGCTGACGGCGACCGACTGGACCGTCATGTCGCGGTCCGACCGGATGGGGTGCCGGCTGGACGGTGCCGTTCTCACCCATGCGCGGGGTTTCAACATCGTCTCGGACGGGGTGGTCCCCGGGAGCGTGCAGGTTCCCGGCGACGGCCGGCCCATCGTGCTGATGCGGGACTGCCAGACGACCGGCGGCTATCCCAAGATCGCGACGGTGATCGGGCCCGACCTCGACCGGCTGGCGCAGGTGCCGCCGG
>JBIJED010000428.1:0-3659 GCA_044343785.1 Azospirillales bacterium
GGGCGGGAGAACCTCTGCCCGGACGCACGGTTCACCGGATACCAGCGCGACGGCGGCTTCGCCGGGCTGGCGGTCGCGGACGCACGCTTCTGCTTCGCGCTCCCCGACGCCTATTCCGACGCCGAGGCCGCGCCCCTGCTCTGCGCCGGCCTGATCGGCCATCGCGCGCTCCGCATGGCCGGCGATCCGGCGCGGCTCGGCCTGTACGGCTTCGGGGCCGCGGCTCACATCGTCGCGCAGGTCGCGCGCCACGAAGGGCGGGACGTCCTCGCGTTCACCCGTCCGGGCGACGTCGCCGCGCAGGACTTCGCGCGACGTCTCGGCGCCGTCTGGGCCGGCGGCTCCGACGCGACGCCACCGGAGCCGCTCGATGCCGCCATCATCTTCGCGCCGGTCGGGGCCCTCGTGCCCCTCGCCCTGCGCGCCGTCCGGCCCGGCGGCGTGGTCGTCTGCGCCGGCATCCACATGGACGACATCCCCGCCTTCCCCTACGCGCTCCTGTGGGGCGAGCGGGTGCTGCGCTCCGTCGCCAACCTGACGCGCGCCGACGGCGAGGGGTTCCTGGCGCTGGCGCCGCGGGTGCCGGTTCGGACGGAGGTTCACGTCATGCCGCTCCGCGACGCCAACGAGGCCCTGGACAGGGTGCGCTCCGGCGCCGTGACCGGCGCGCTCGTCCTGACGCCCTGAACCGCGGACGGTCGGCGGCGCGCCGCCGTCGTCGCCACGACGGCACCCCCATGCGACAGAGGAGGACACGAACATGCCGAAAGCCGTGGAATGGGCGCTGGTCGCCGATGCCAAACGGGCCCGATTGTTCGAGCGCCCCCTGCCCGGCGGACCCTGGCACGAGCGCACCGCCGATGCGGTCGAGCACGCGAACCCGCCGTCGCGCGAACTGGGCGCCGACCGACCGGGCCGCGGGCACGAGAGCGTCGGCGCGACGCGGCACGCGGTCGAGCCGCGCACCGACCCGCACCGGGCGGCGAAGGCGGCCTTCGCCGCCCGGCTTTCCGCCTGGCTCGAAACGACCGTCGCGTCGTACGACCGGATCCTGCTGGTCGCTCCGCCACCCTTTCTGGGCGACCTGCGCGCGGCGCTCGGCCGGGCGACGACGGGCAAGCTGCACGGCACGCTCGACAAGGACCTGACGCACGCTCCCCTCTCTGACGTCGTCGCGCACCTCGGCGCAATCGGACCGGACTGACGGACCGCCTCAGTGCGACATCAGCACCGGCAGGGTCGTCTGCGCGAGGATCGCCCGCGTCACGCCCCCGAAGACGAGTTCCCTCAGCCGTGAATGCCCGTAGCCCCCCATGACCAGGAGGCCGGCGCCGAGATCCGCCGCCTCGTTCAGCAGGGTCTCGCTCACCCCGGCCCCGGCGTCCGGAACGGAGCGCAGCGTCACGTTCAGCCCGTGCCGTGCGAGATGTGCGGCCATGTCGGCATCCGGCAGGCCACGATCGCCGCCCTCGTCCCGCTCCGGCGCGACGGTCAGCACGACCACCTCGCGCGTCCCGGCGAGGAGGAGGGGCAGGGCGTCATGGATCGCCCGTACGGCCTCCTGGCGCCCGTTCCAGGCCACCAGGGCACGGCCCCCGAGATGCCAGGGACCGCCGGAGTGCGGCACCGCGAGGACGGGCCGTCCGGTCCCGAACAGGGCGGATCCGATGGCTTCCTGCCCTGCCGCGGCGGGGTCGTCCGGATCGGTCTGTCCCATCACGATCAGGTCCGCGTAGCGTCCGTGCAGGGTCAGTGCGGGGTGCAACCCGCCTTCGAACTGCCGCCAGGCGGCGGACACGCCCTCCCTTCGCAGACGGTCCTCGAAGGATCGCTCCGACCGTCGCGCAACCTCGAGCGCGTCGTCCTTCATCCGGTGGAGCATGTCGGCGATCCGCGCGCCGCCGTCGCCATCGGCCCCGCCCAGGATCGGGATCGGGATGTCGATCACGTGCAGCCCCGTGACATGCGCCGCGTGCCTCACCGCCAGATCGGCGACGAGGTCCAGTCGAGCCCCGTTCGCAGCCGATGCATCGACGTGGACGAGTACATCCTTGATGCCCATCTCCCCGTTCCCCTTGTCTGGTTTCGGTCGGTCCAGCGGCGCGGATGTCCCGCCGAGACCCCGGGCGCCGTCGTCCGGTTCGGGATCCCGCCGTTCCCGCGCCGCCGTGGGCGGAACGCGCGGGTCCATGCTCATGATCCCGGCGGAACGCCGGCGATGAGGCGCGCCAACGCATCGATATCGAACGGCTTCACGAGGACCGGCGCGTCGTCCGGCAGCGGAACCTTGGTGAAACCGGTGATGAAGATCACGCGAAGACCCGGGCAGCGCCTGCGCGCCTCCGCGGCGAGGGCACGTCCATCCATGCCGCCGGCAAGGCCGACGTCCGTCACCAACACATTCGGACGGAACCCCTCGTCGATCTTCCGGAGCGCCGCGGCACCGTCGACCGCCTCGACGACGCCGTAGCCGACGTCACGCAGCCATGCCGCGATCGGTTCGCGGACGGACGCCTCGTCGTCCACGAGCAGCAGATTGACGTTGACGGCGTTCCCGGCCGCCGGTTTGCCGATCGCCTCGCCGGCATCCCCGGCAGGCTGCGCCGGGGCGAGAGGCAGGAAGATCCGGACGACGGTTCCACGGCCGGCCGCGCTTTCCAGCCGGAGGAAGCCGCCGGACTGACTGGCGAAGGCCTGCACCTGGCTGAGGCCCAGACCGGTGCCGTCGCCCGGCGGCTTGCTGGTGAAGAACGGTTCGAGGGCGCGCTCCAGCACATCGGGCGACATGCCCTTGCCCGTGTCCTCGATGCGGATCGTGAGGTAGTCTCCGGGTGCGGAATCGGTCTCCGGTCGGTCGTCGCCGGCGGGGATCGTCGAGACGTCGGTCGCGATCGTGAGCCGCCCGCCGTCCGGCATCGCGTCGCGCGAGTTGATGCAGAGGTTCAGGATCGAACTCTCCAGCTCGCTCGGATCGCACACGACCCCCCGGCCCATGCCGTGCAGATCCAGCACGATGTCGATCCCGGGCCCGAGGACCCGTCCCAACAGGTCGCTCATTCCCCGGATCAGCTCCTCCGGATCGATCCTGCGTGGCTCGAGTTGCTGGCGTTTCGCGAGGGACAGCAGACGGCGGGACAGTCCCGACGCGCGAAGCGCGGCATCGCGGGCGGTCTGAAGAAATCGCATCGTATCGGCGAGCCGCCCGCTCACCATCTTCTGCCGCGCGACGTCTATCCCCATGATCACGCCCTGAAGCATGTTGTTGAAATCATGCGCGATGCCGCCGGTGAGAAGGCCGATCGCCTCCATCTTGATCGCCTGGCGCAGGGCCCCCTGGGCGCGGGTCCGTTCCTCCTTCTGCTGCTGGTGGGAGATGATGATCGCGGCCGCCTGGGCGAGGATCTGATTGAACGCGATGTCGCTGTCGTCCGGCGTCTGCGGCTGGGAGAAGAACTGGGCGAAGACACCGATCACCCGGCCCCCCTTGGTTTCGACGGGGAAGGACCAGAGGGCCCGAAAGCTTAGTTTTTCGGCCACCCGCCGCCACGACGCCCAGTCCGGGCTCAAGGTCGCGTCCGACACGATGACCGGCTGACCGGTGAAGGCCGCGAGGCCGCAGCCCAGCCCGTCGGAGGCGACCCGCAGGAGCGGTGCGGTGT
>JBIJED010000006.1:0-16829 GCA_044343785.1 Azospirillales bacterium
CGATTTGTACACCAACCTTGACATCAATCTGTTCGATAGAGTATCGAATAGGATCACGCTGCTTAAGCCCATCGGATGATGCCGCCGTGATCCGCAAACCCAAGACCGAACTGCGCAACGCCCTCGAGCGCTGCGCCCGCCCCCTGGGCGCCGCGGTGGTGTTCAGCTTCTTCATCAACGTCCTGATGCTGACCTCGCCGCTGTACATGATGCAGGTCTACGACCGCGTCCTGCACAGCCGGAACGAGAGCACGCTCCTGATGCTGACGCTGATCACGGTCGGGCTGATGGTCGTGATGGCGATCCTGGAGCTGGTGCGCTCGCGCATCCTCGTCCGGGTCGGCGCGCATCTCGATCATCTGCTCAGCGCGCGTCTGTTCGCCGCCGTGTTCGAGCGCCAGCTCCGGATGCCGCGCGGGCACCGGGCGCAGCCGCTGAACGATCTGTCGGCGCTGCGCCAGTTCCTGACCGGCCAGGGCCTGTTCGCCTTCTTCGACGCGCCCTGGACCCCCGTCTTCCTCCTGTTCCTGTTCCTGGTGCATCCGCTGCTCGGCACCATCACGCTGGCCGGCGGGGTGATCCTGTTCGCCATCACCTTCGCCTCCGAGGTGCTCAGCCGCCGCAAGCTGGAGCAGGCGAGCGTCGAGCACATCGCCGGCATGTACTTCGCCGAGACCAGCCTGCGCAACGCGGAGGCGCTGGAGGCGATGGGCATGCTGCCCGGCATCCGCAACCGCTGGCTCGCGCGGCACGAGCGGGTCCTTGGCCTGCAGGGCCAGGCGAGCGACCTCGCCGGGACGCTGACCTCGATCAGCAAGTTCGTCCGGCTCGCGATGCAGTCGCTGATGCTGGGCGGCGGCGCGCTCCTCGCGATCGAGGGGCAGATCTCGCCCGGCATGATGATCGCCAGCTCCATCATCGCCGGCAAGGCGCTGGGCCCCATCGAGATGGTGGTCGCCAGCTGGAGCAGCCTCGTCGGCGCGCGCCTCTCCTACGCCCGGCTCGACGAGCTGTTCCGCATGATCCCGCCGCGACCGACGGGCATGGAGCTGCCCGAGCCCGAGGGCCGGATCACGCTCGAGAGCGTCATCGCCGTGCCGCCGGGCGGGTCCGTCCCCACCATCAAGGGCGTCAGCCTCCAGATCGAGCCCGGCGAGGTGGTGGGCATCATCGGCCCGAGTGCGGCCGGCAAGTCCACCCTCGCCCGCCTGATCGCCGGCGTCTGGCCCGCGGTGAACGGCAAGGTCCGCATCGACGGGGCCGACGTCATGGCCTGGCCGCGCGAGCGGCTCGGGCCCTTCATCGGCTACCTGCCCCAGGACATCGAGCTGTTCGACGGCTCCATCGCCGAGAACATCGCCCGCTTCGGCGAGATCGATCCGGTGAAGGTCGTCGAGGCCGCCCGCAAGGCCGGCATCCACGACATGATCCTGCGCCTGTCCAAGGGCTACGACACGCCGGTCGGCGAGGCGGGGAACCAGCTCTCGGGCGGCCAGAAGCAGCGCATGGGCCTCGCCCGCGCGCTCTACGGCGATCCGCAGATCTTCATCCTCGACGAACCGAACTCGAACCTCGACGAGGAGGGCGAGGGCTGCCTGATCGAGGCGATCCGCCAGCTGAAGACCGCCGGCAAGACGGTGATCGTGATCGCCCACCGGCCCAGCGTGCTGACCAACGTCGACAAGGTCATCGTGATGCGCGACGGGCAGGTCACCCTGTTCGGCCCCCGCAACGAGGTCATGGCACGGGTCACCCGGCCGACGGTCGCGACCGCGACGACCCCCGCTCCCGCCGCCGTCCCCGCGCCCGCTCCTTCGATCGCCCAGGGCGGCGCGGCCTGACGCGAAGGACATCGAAGATGGACACGAACGTCGCCTCCACCCCGGCCGCGCCCAAGGCGTCCCGCGCCGCCGCCAGGCGCCGGCTGCACGATCTCGAGGCCGAGGCGCTCCACGATGCCGCCCTGATCCCGCCGCCGTCCACCAACGCCCGGGCCGCCATCTTCGCGGGCGTCCTCACCATCGTCGTCGCCTTCGGCGGTGCCGGCGTGTGGGCGGCGCTGGCGCCGCTCGACAGCGCCGTCGTCGCCGGCGGCACCGTGGTCGTGGAGACCAACCGGCGGGACGTCCAGCATCTCGACGGCGGCATCATCAAGGAGATCCTGGTCCGCGACGGGGACAAGGTGGCCGCGGGCGACGTGCTGCTCCGCCTCGATCCGGTCCGCCCGCAGGCGTCCCTCGCCATCGTGCAGGGCCAGATCGACGCGACGCGCGCGCTCCAGGCGCGGCTCCGAGCCGAGCAGGACGGCGCCGCCGCGGTCGTCTTTCCCGACGTGCTGCGTGCGCGGGCCGAGGAACCGGGCATCCGCGACCTGATCCGCAGCCAGAGCGAGGTCTTCGCCGCGCGCAAGGCGGCGCTGGACGGCCAGACCCAGATCCTGCGCCAGCGCATCTCCCAGTTCCAGGAGCAGATCACCGGCCTCAGGGCGCAGCAGCTCTCCCGCGAGCGCCAGGTCAGTCTCATCAACCAGGAGCTCCTCGGCGTCCGGGAACTGGCCGACAAGGGCCACGCCACCCGCAACCGCGTCCTCGCGCTCGAGCGCGAGGTGGCCCGGCTGGAGGGCGAGCGGGGCGAACTCCTCTCCTCGCTCGCGCGTGCCCAGCAGGCCATCGGCGAGGCGGAACTCCAGATCCTCCAGCTGACCCGCTCCTTCCGCGAGGAGGTCGCGAAGTCGCTGCAGGACGTGCAGAACCAGCTGCACGAGATGAACGAGAAGCTGATCGCCAACGAGGACGTTGTCCGCCGCCTCGACATCCGCGCCCCCGTGGACGGGATCGTGGTCGCCATGGCGGTGACGACGGTCGGCGGCGTCATCGGGCCCGGGCGGACCATCATGCAGATCGTGCCGGCCCAGGACACCCTGGTCGTCGAGGCGCGGGTGCAGCCCGTCGACGTGGAGAACGTGCGCCCCGGCCAGTCCGCGATCATCAACTTCCCGGCCTTCGCCCAGCGCACCCTGCCCAACCTGACCGGGACGGTGCTGAAGGTCTCGGCCGACCGCCTGATCGACGAGCGGACGGGGCTCCCCTACTTCAAGGCGGAGGTCCTGATCGATCCCGGGAGCCTGGAGGCGCTGTCCGACCGGCGGCTGATGCCCGGCATGCCCGCGGACGTGATGATCGCGACCGGCGAGCGGACCGCGCTGCGCTACCTTCTGGACCCGATCCTCGCCGTCACCAACTACGCGATGCGGGAGCACTGACCGGCGGGCGCGCCGATCGGCACCCCCCCGGTCGGCTCCTCCGTTCGGACCGTCCGTCGTCCGGTCCGTTGCCTTCGGGAGGGCATCCGGTCTTCCCTTGCCGGTCGCCGCGCCCGACGGCGCCCTTTCGTCCCGTCCTCGGATCGAGGTCCTTCCGATGCCGTTCCCCCCGCGCTGGCGCGCCGCCTGCTCCGCCCTCGGCCTGCTGACGGTCCTCGGCACGACGGCACCCGCCGGCGCGCTGACGCTGGCCGACGCGCTCGCCCGCGTCTATGCGGAGAACCCGCAGATCCTCGCCGAACGCGCCCGCGCTCGCTCGCTCGACGAGCAGGTGCCCCAGGCGCTCGCCAACTGGCGGCCGACGATCGAGGCGCAGTCGAGCCTCGGCTGGCAGCGCTCGGGCATCGGGCAGCCGGTCGGCAACCGCACCGTCAACACCGCGGGCGAGCACCAGCCCCGCTCGCTCGGCGTCGTCGCGAGCCAGCCCCTCTACCGGGGCGGGCGCACCGTCGCCCAGACGAGCCGCGCCGAGAACATCGTGCTGGCCGCCCGCGCCAACCTGCTGGCGACCGAGCAGCAGGTCCTGCAGAACGCGGCCATCGCCTATCTGGACGTCGTTCGCGACCAGGCCGTCGCCGAGCTCAACCGCAACAACGTCGGCGTCATCGAGCGCCAGCTGGGCGCCGCCCGCGACCGGTTCCGCGTCGGCGACGCGACCCGGACCGACGTCAGCCAGGCGGAGGCCCGCCTGGCCCGCGCGATCGCCGACCGCGCACTGGCCGAAGGCCAGCTCGAGGCGAGCCGGGCCACCTTCGAGCGCTTCGTGGGCGCAGCACCCGGCGTGCTGACGCAGCCGACCCTCACCGTGGCCCTGCCCGCCGTTCTCGACGAGGCGCTCCAGCTGGCGCTGAGCGCCTGGTCGGTGCAGTCGGCCCAGTTCGGCGAGGCGGCGGCGCGGGACCAGATCGACCTCAACCGCGGCGAGGCGCTGCCCTCGGCGGCGCTCCGGGTGACCGGCCAGCGCAACATCGAGCCCTCGCTGACCACGAGCCGCCAGGACACCGTCTCGGTCATCGCCCAGGTGACGGTCCCCCTCTATCAGGGCGGGGCCGTGTCCTCCCGGGTCAAGGAGGCGACCGAGACCGCCGGCCAGCGCCAGCAGGAGGTCGACCAGGCCCGCAAGCAGGCGATCGAGAGCACGCGCCGGTCCTGGCAGTCGCTCGTCGCCGCCCGGGCCAACGTCACCGCCCGCCAGGCCCAGATCCGGGCGGCGGAGACGGCGCTCGACGGCGTGCGCCAGGAACTGGCCAGCGGCAGCCGCACGGTGCTCGACCTGCTCAACGCCGAGCAGGAACTCCTCGACAGCCGGGTGTCCCTCGTGAGAGGCCAGCGCGACGAACTGGCCGCCGCCTTCCAGCTGCTCGCGGCGATCGGCCGGTTCGGGCCCGACGAACTTCGGCTTCCCGTCGACCGTTACGATCCGACGACGAACTACGACGAGGCCCGGGGGCGCTGGCGGTAGGATCGGCGACGGAGGTGCGTCCATGGGCGTGGTGAGGCGCACCTTCCACAAGGCGGTCTGGCAGCGGCTTCCCCGCGGTCTCCGGCGGGCGGCACTCCAGCACCTCATGTCGGCCATCACGCCGCGCCCGAGCCGGTCGCCCCGGTCCGACGAGGGGCCCGTCATCGTCGCCGGGTTCCTGCGCGCGGCCAGCGGGCTGGGCGAGTCCGCCCGCCTCTCGCTGGAGGCGCTGCGCCACTGCGGCGTCCCCGCCCACGGCTGGGACCTCAGCGAAACCTTCTTCCAGGGCGGGAGCGTCCCCTGCCCCCACCTGGCCCCGCCCGACGCCGATCTCTCGGGTCCCGGGGCCATCCTGCTGGTGGTCAACGCCCCCTTCGTGTCCATGGCGCTGCGCGCCATGCCCCGGCTCTGGATCCGCGGCAAGCGCGTGCTGGGCTACTGGGCCTGGGAACTGCCGGAGACGCCGCCCGACTGGGCCCCCGGCCACCGCTTCGTCCACGCGGTCTGCGCCCCCAGCCGCTTCACCGCCGACGCCATCGCGACCGGGGGGCACCTGACGCCCCACGTGCTCTGGTATCCCGTGGCGCTGCGGGCCGCGTCGCTGGACCCGCAGGGGCCCCCGCCGACCGGGACGGGCGTGCGGGTCCTGACCGTCTTCAACGCCGCCTCCAGCCTGTCGCGCAAGAACCCGCTGGCGTCGGTCGAGGCGTTCCGCCGGGCCTACGGCGACGACCCGTCCTGCCACCTCACGATCAAGGCCCAGAACGCGCAGGCCTGTCCGGAGGGCTTCGCGGCCCTGCGGGCGGCGGTCGCGGCCCTGCCCAACGCCACGCTCGACGAGCGGACCCTGCCGCTCGACGACGTCCACCGGCTGATCGCGTCCCACGACGTGCTCCTCTCGCTGCACCGGTCGGAGGGGTTCGGGCTGACGATCGCCGAGGCGATGCTCGCCGGCCGCCCCGCCGTCGCGACCGGCTGGTCGGGGAACACCGACTTCCTGACCGCGGACGTCGGCTGCCCGGTCGCCTTCCGCCTCGTCCCGGCGGTCGACGCCCAGCACACCTACGACCAGCCGGGCACCGTGTGGGCCGAGCCCGACGTGGACCACGCGGCCGCCTGCCTGCGGGACCTGCGCGATCCGGTGCGCCGCGCCGTGCTGGGCGCGCGCGCGCGCGCCCATGCGCTCAGGATCTTCGGGCCGGAGACCTTCACCGACCGCCTGTCCGCCATCCTGGGCCGCACGACGGGCGACGCCGGCGCCCGGGTGCCCCTGATCGCGGCGGCCCCCCAGCCGACCTGAGGCCGGTCAGTCGCGGGCGGGGGCGTGCGGGCCGAGGGCGGTCCACAGGTCCCCCAGGAACCGGTCCATCGTCCAGTCCCCCACGCTGTCCCGCGCCCCCGCGGTGCAGGCCGCCAGCAGCGCCGGATCGGCCGCGAGGCGCCGCAGCGCGTCGGCCAGCGCCTCGGCCGTCGCCGCCCCCGCGACCACCCCGTTCACGCCGTCGCGCACCTGCTCGACCAGCCCGTCCACCGGGGTCACGACGACCGGGCGGCCGGCGGCGAAGGCGGCCGGGATCACCCCCGACTGGCTCGCCTCGAGATAGGGCAGGACCACGACGTCGTGCCCGGCGACCAGCTCCGGGACCTCCTCGTGGGCGATCCAGCGGTTGTCGACCGTGACCCCCGGCTGGTCCAGCCCGTCGGCGTAGGGGGCGAGGTCGCCGTCGCCCACGATGGACAGCGTGATCGCCCGCCCCTCCCCCGCCAGGATCCGGTGGGCGTCGAGCAGCAGGCGCAGCCCCTTGTAGAGGCGGATGCGCCCGAAGAAGAGGAGGCGCAGGGGTCCCGCCGCGGCGGGGGCCGGAGCGCCCTCGCGCACGTAGCCGGCGGGAACGGGATGGTAGAGGGGCGAGATCCGCTCGGGCGCCACCCCCATCCCGATCAGCCGCTCGGCGACGGCGAGGCTCCAGGTGATCACCCGGTCGGCGCGCCGCGCCTCCCATGCCCACCAGCGGTCGACGAGCGCCATGCCGTCGCCCGGGTGGTGCGCCCCGTCGTGCACGATCACGGCGTAGCGCAGGCCCGCCGCCTGGGCCGCCCGGCGCAGGAGCGGGCTCCACGCGTGCGGCATGAGGGTCACGACCCATGTCGCGCCGGCCGCCCTGGCCGCGGCGACGAGGCGGGCGAGGCGCATCGGCGCCAGCAGGGTGCGGACGACGAGCGAGGGACCTGAGTCGAACGTGTCGATCGGCAGGACCGGGACGCCGGTCGCCACGATCGCGTCGAAGGCCTCGTTCTGGCGGGAGACGGCGAGGAGCGGGGCCATGGGGCCCGCGACGGCCGCGGCGCGGGCGAGGTCGAGCGTGATCTGGCTGAGCGCGCCGCGACGCCCGAAATAGGCGAAGAGGACGGCGGGTCTCTCGTGTGCCACGGCGCTCCGGTTCCGTCCTGGTCCGTTCCCGTCCGGGCGGGACCGGGCGACGGCGTCAGGTAGCACCGCCGTCAACGCAGGAAAAAGGGCTTCACCTTCAGCCGGGTGCGGTGCGCCGGGCGTGCCGTCTCCCCGTGTCCGACGCCCTGGAAATAGTCCCGCTGCCACTTCGCCTGCCGGGCGGCGGACCCGGGAACGCCCAGCGCCGCGTTGAAGGTCTTCCGCCCTTCGGCCCACGCCTTGTGGGCGGCGGCCAGTTCGGGTTCGGCGGCGAGCGGGACGATCGTCGGTTCGACCCGCTCGATCATGCCGCGCGGCAGCGGGAAGAGGTGGCAGATCGGCTCCCCCTTCTCGAACAGGACGGGGTGGTGGGGCCGGGTGAACAGCCAGTTCATGGTGAAGGTGAAGGCGCCCCAGTCGGTCTCCACGATGCCGGTCAGCGCGTGGATCCCGTCCTTCGGCCGGTTGATCGGCCCGGTGACGAAGAGGTCGACGCCCGGGTCGGTGCGGAACAGGGCCGGGACGTGGAAGGTGAGGACGCCCGAGCCGAAATGGCTCACCGGCAGGAGCGCCCGGGGATCGGTCGAGGCGACGTTGATCGCGGCCTTCTCGGCGCCGCCGGTCCAGGTGGCCACGACGGTGGCCGGCGACAGCACCTCCCATCCGTGCCCGTTGGCGATGTTGAGCGGCAGGCAGCGGTAGGCGAAGCGGTCCGGCGTCGCGTTCATCCAGTCGCGCTCGAGCGGTGCCGGCCGGATCTCGGGCGCCGCGTGACCGGTCGGATGACAGACGAGTTTCATCGCGGACCCGTCGTGGGTGGCGGATTGCGGAGCATCGGCCGTCGCAGGCAGCTCAACCGGAACATCGGCAAGGTCTCCGCTTCGTCACGCCGGGCCCGATCGGCCGGAACGACACGGAGCCCATTTGCCGACCGATCATCGAACGTTTCGGTGCCGGGGCGGCGTCTGGTCCGTGTTCCGACCACAGGGCGCACGATGCGGCAGGATGGGTCTGCCCCCCCCCCGCTCCCTTCGGAACTATAACCGATCGTCTATCTTGCACACGAAGTTTCGGGCCAGGGCCGCGCCTCCCCATGGATCTGCGATGATCGAACGAAACCCTGGTCCCGGTGCCGGCTTCTTGCGTCCGACCCGTTTCGGCGCGACCGTCGCCGTCGGTCTGACGGACGCGGTCCTCGTGACCGCGGTCGAGGCGCAGGTGCTTCCCGGTCCCGCGGATCCCGGTCGCGTGGACGAGCGGCTGCAGACCCCCGTCCGGCCCACCTCCCGGCCGCCGCTCGAACTGCAGTCCGAGGACCTCGCCCCGCCGCCGGCCCAGGCGGGCATCATCAAGTTCGACTTCACCGGCCTCGTGATCGAGGGCGGCGGCGTCCGCATCGAGATCGTCGAGGGCTACGTCTCGGAGACCGAGATCACCGGCGCGTCCGACGACGTGGCCGCCGACATCCGCGGCTGTCTGGCCTCCATCCTGGCCGTCGTCGTCGACCGCACCCGGCTGTCCGGCGCAGCTGGTCCTCGCCCGGCGGGCGCGCCGAGCCGCTCGACATCGCGAGCCTCACGACCTCGCTGCGCGCCGGCTTCAGCCACCCCCTGATGCGCTCGCGCTCGCCGTCGAGGCGCAGCTGGCCGACCGGCCGCTGCTGTCCTCCGAAGAGTACGGGGTGGGCGGCAAGACCTACGGCCAGGGGTTCGACCCCTCCACGATCACCGGCGACCAGGGCTGGGCCGTGCGCGGCGAGCTGCCCTATCTGATGCTCACGGAAGGGTCGGGCGACCTGACGCTCACGGGCTTCGGCTTCGGGGATCTGGGTGCCACCCGGAACGACAATCCGACGCCGCGCTCCGGGTGGCAGTCGCTGGGCTCGGCCGGCATCGGCATCCGGGGCTCCATGCTCTCGGTGGCGTCCGGCTCGCTCACCCCGGCCAGGCCCCTGGCCGACGGGGCCGAGAACGGTCGCGACTGGCGGCTGTTCTTCTCCTTCTCGTTGAAATACTGAGCCCTAGTCAGCAATTCACCCGGGGTCGCCTTATCGTTTGGACGCGGCGGCTCAAAAAACCTATACTAAAGGGAATTATCAGGACTTCGGTCCGAGGATTCCCAATGCCCGCCGCCGCATCGCCCCCCCTCCGTCCGTTCACCGCCCTGCGCACGCTTCTCGCCACGACGGCGCTGTGCGGGACGCTGTCGGCCGCACTGCCCGGGGCGGCGCAGGCGCTTCCCACCGGCGGGCGGGTGGTGGAGGGGCAGGCGACGGTCTCGTCGGGTGCCACGGGGCAGATCGGCCTCGTCGCCGACACGCTGACCCTCGACGGCACCGTCGACGGCGGGGCGCAGGGCTCGGTCACGCTCGCCCCCCGGACCCTGTCGCGGTCGATCGGCATCGGCATCGGTGCGGGCGACTACGCCGTCACGACCGCCCTTCCCGACAAGGTCACCGGTGGCGGGCACCTCGTCGTCGGCCTGCCGACCGCCACGGGCCCCATCACCGTGGCGGACACGGATCCGGTCGGGGACGAGGGTCCGATCGGCCTGAACTTCGGCCGCGCGACGACGCTGCGCGGCGGCACCACCGCTCTCGAGACCCCGGTCGTGGCGCCGTCCCTGGCGCTGCTCGCGGGCTCTGCGATCACCCACGCCACGGGCTCTGCGATCACCCACGCCACGGGCTCTGCGATCACCCACGCCACGGGCTCTGCGATCACCCAGGCCACGGGTGCCACGATCACTTCCCAGGGGACCCTCGTCCTCGGTCGCTCGTCCGGGATCCGCCCGACGATGAACCTCGGGTCCGCGGTCTCCGCCGGCGGCGATCTCTGGCTCTACGCCGACACCCTGACGATCGGGAGCGCCGTCTCCGCCGCAGGCACGATCCTGGCCGACGTCAACGGCACGGGAGCCCTGACCGTCGGGTCCGGCGGGTCGCTGGCGGCCACGGGGACGAACGGAGCCCTGTGGCTGCGCGCCGGCAGCGGCGGCATGGAGATCGCGGGCACGGTCACCGCCGCCGGGACGAGCGGGATGTCGCTGCTCTCGTCCGGGACGATGACGGTGGACGGCACGGTCGAGGCGTCGGCCGGCCTTCTCCACGTCGAGGGCACCGGGCAGATCGTGACGCCGGCCGGGTTCCGCTTCGACACCGCCGGGACGAACGTCTCCGTCTCGCACGCCGGTGCGCATCTGGTCGCCGACGTGCTGACCCGGCGCCACGGCTTCGAGGTGGACGTCCAGCTCGACAGGACCCGCAACGAGATCTTCGACGCGCTCCGCACGCTCGGCCGGAAGCTGAAGGAGGAGGACCGGATCGCGACCTACTACGCCGGCCACGGCTACTCGTTCTACGGCTCGGACCTCGCCGACTGGCTGCCCGTCGACGCGGAGACGACGCGGGCGAACGCGTGGATCAGCTCCGCCGACATCTCCAAGCTGCTGCACCGGATGCCGGCGCGCCAGATCCTGCCGATCCCGGACAGCTGCTATTCGGGCGGGTTCGCGGAGGCGATCCCGGAGGGGAGCCGGTCGGACGACCTGCAGGCGCTGCTGGCGGCCCGGGCGGTGATGACGGTCCCGTCCGGCGGCGACGAGCCGGTGGAGGACGGAGCCGGCAACTCACCCTTCGCCAGGACGCGGGCGGACGAGCTCGAGGGCGCCCCCTCGGCCATGAACATGCTGCGGCTGTTCGAGCGGGTCCGGGACCGCGTCATGGCGGAGAGCCCGCAGACGCCGAACCACGGCGTGGTGTCCTTCGCCGGCTACGACGGCGGCGCCGACTTCGTGCTGACCCGGCGATGACGAGGTCCGGCCACACCCCGTGCCGAGGGGAACCCTGACATGGATCTCAGCAGGACCGAGGCGGTTCTCATCGAACTGGGTGCGGGCAGCCGCAGCGCGCTGCGCGAGGTCATCTGGCGTACGGGCATCCGTCGCATCGTGCAGATGGACGAGTTCCCGTCGCCGAAGTCCGAGGAGTTCCTCGACGCCGACGTCATCCTGATCGGCGCCGACGGCCCCGGGCCGGAGAGCCTGTCGCTCATCCGGCAGATCCGTCAGTCGGCGAGCACGGCGAACCCCTTCGCCTTCGTGTTCGCCACCCATTTCGAGCCCACGCGCGAGGCGATCTCCGGCGCGCTCGAGGCCGGGGTGGACATGATCCTGGGCAAGCCGCTCTCGACGGCGGTCCTGCATCGGCGGATGGGCGCGCAGCTCGCGGCGCCGCGGAAGTGGCTCGTCTCCTCCAGCTACATCGGGCCCGAGCGTCCGGCGGGGCCGGGGTCCGGGCAGGGAACGCGCTTCGCGGCCCCGCACCTGCTCCAGATGAAGGCGGCCGGGGCGCGGGTGGAGGACATCCGCGCCGCGGTCGAGAGCACCAAGGCCCAGGTCGTCCAGCAGCGCAAGCTGCACCTGGCCTACCAGACCGCCTTCGCCGTGGCCCGGGCCGAGGTGGCGCCGACGGACCCGGCGGCGCTGGCCGCGCTGAAGCAGCTGCGGCCGATGATCCGGGAACTGCTGCCCCAGATCGAGGATCCGGACCGCCGGTTCGAGGCGCAGATCGCCGCCGACGAGCTCCTCGCCCGCCTGTCCCACCTGTCGTCGGGGGTCCAGGCCAACGCGATGTCCTTCGGCCCGGCGGTGGCGCTGGCGGCGCTGGTCTTCTGCCTGGCGGTCGGCCGCGGTCAGGTCGAACGCGCGGTCACCGAGATCCGCGCCGCCGCCAAGATGCTGCACGGGCGGTGACGCGGCCCGGGGCGGATGTCCGAGACGGGTTCTCCTGGCTTCGGGACGCAGCCAAAGGGGCCGCGCCGGATGGCCGCGCCGGATGGCCGCGCCGGATGGGTCGTGCCATCGATGATGTCTTTCGGCGATTCCGCGCGATGCGAAATCCGGTGATCCGCAGGCGATGCGGGCGCCGTGCACGGTGATGACATCACGTCGCGCGCCGACGGGCCGATGGAGGTCGAGGCGACTGTCGGCGCTGTCCTGACGGTGTCCGCTCCGAAAGCCCCCTGAGACTTACGAACAAGGGCGAATGGTCAGGGGTCGATGGTCGGGCTGCACGACACCTTCGAATGTGAGGCCATCATGCGCGCCTTCTGGCTGTCGTCCTCTCTCGCTGTTCTCGCCCTCTTCGCCGCTCCCCAGGTGCGGGCCGAGGCGATGCAGGATTTCACCCTGGTGAATGCCACCGGCTATCTGATCGACGAGGTCGACGTCGCACTGCCGACGTCCAAGTCCTGGGGTCCGGACATCCTCGGCAATCGGGCGCTGCCGCACGGGTCGAACCTGATGGTGCGGTTCCAGCCGACCACGCAGGCCTGCAAGTGGGACATCAAGGTGAAGTGGAACGACAGGTCGGAGGAGGACTGTCACACCCCCTTCGACCTCTGCGAAATCTCCAAGCTGACGCTGCGTCACAACCGGTCGACCGGCGTCACCGGCGCCGACATCGGGTGAGCGCCCGCCCCGTGTGCGCGCCCGTCGCTGCGGCGGCGCTCACCCGGCCATCGGCGCCCTGCCCTTCTTGACGAGCAGCAGGTCGATCGCCTCCTCCAGCAGCGCCTGGATCGTCGTGTCCTCCTCGGCCGCGATCAGGCGCAGCGCCTTCGCCACCTTCGGATCGAAGTGCCCCGCGACCAGGCGCTTGCCCGCGCGGGCCGGCGTGGCGCGTGCGGCCGGCGCGGGCGCCGGGGCCGCGACCGGCTGCGGTGCCGGCATGGGCGGCGGCGGTGCGACCTGTCGGTTGAGGATGGCCTGGAGACTGTTCTTAGCGGGCGCCATGCTGGCCTCCCTGGGCGTTGAGGCGTTTGAGCGTATACTTGTATAGCAGTGTGATCTCGAGCGCGGCCTTGCCGTCGGGTTCCACCTCCTGCGCCGCGAGGCCCGTCTGCTGGGCGCGCGAGTAGGCGATGCGGCTGTACATCCGGACCGGGGCGAGGTCTGCGCCGAGCTGGTGGATCGCCTCCTCCGTGTCGCGGATCTCGCGTCCCTGCTGCGGGCACATGTTCAGCACCACCGCCGACGGACGGCCGTAGAGGCGGACCAGTTCGAGGGTGCGGGTCATGCCCATCACGTCGAGGACCGCGGGCCGGGTGGGGATGAGGACGAGATCGGCGACCTGTGCGGCCTCGTAGGCGAGGTCCTTGGCGACCGGCGGCGCGTCGATCAGCGCGTACTGGCAGCCGCCATCGGCCGCCGCCTTCAGCACGTGGGAGAGGCGGGCGGGGGGGACCGCGGCGACCGCCGGCCGGTCGGACCCGCGGGTGTCCTTCCAGAAGGTGGCGCTGGCCTGGGGGTCGAGGTCGAAGATGGCGGCGGAGCGGCCCCTGCGGTCGGCCTCGACGGCGAGCGCCGTCGCCAGCGTGGTCTTCCCCACCCCGCCCTTCTGGGAGATGATCGCGACGACGTACACGTATACACTCCATCACGTGTTGACGTGTGATTGCATAGGCGCGAACGCGTCAGATTTCAAACAAAATCATGCGCATGCGCGTTACATTGAATAGATGTGTGATAGTTTTTCAGCATGCGCGTGTGATATCAGACATGCAAACGTACATGCAGGCATGCACGCATGTAAATAAACATAGAATTCACTATACCTGCATACGTGCTTCCCCGTAAGCGGGCATGCGATCCGACACGCCCACGCGTATGACGCCGTTCAGAGATCGAGGAAACGTGCGGCCGTCGTGCGGAAGAGATCGCCGTCGCGGATGTAGCGGCGGACCATCTGGACCGACCGATGCCCGGTCTGGCGCATGATCGCGTGCTCCTCCGCCCCGGCCCGCGCGGCGCTGGTGGCGAAGCCGGCGCGCAGCGAATGACCCGCGTAGCGCGCAGCGTCCAGCCCCGCGGCGGCGGCCGCGCGCTTCACGACCAGGGCGACGGCCCGGTCGGACAGCGCCCGGTCGGCGATGCGGCCGGTCCGGTCGATCGCCCGGAAGAGGGGCCCGTCCTCGATCCCGGCCGCCGCGAGCCATCCATCCAGCGCCGCCACCGGACAGGCCTCGGTGCGCCGTCCGCGCGGGATCGCGACCGGTCGGCCGACGCCGTCGGGGTCGGTCTTCGACCGGCGCAGCCGGAGCACGATGCCCTCGGGCCGGACCTCGAGATCCGCGCGCCGGAGCGCCACCAGCTCCGACCGCCGGAACGCGCCCGCGAACCCGACCAGCAGCAGTGCCCGGTCACGCAGCCCGGCGAGGGAGGAGGGGAGGGCGGCGCACAGCGCCCGGACCTCCTCGACCGTCACCGCCGCCTTGGTCGCCGGGGCGGCCCCGAGCGTGCGCCGGATGCCCTTGAGCGTGCGGGCGATCGCCGGGTGGCGGGTGTCGAGAGGGAGCCCCGTCTCCCGGTGCCGGGCGGCCAGCGCGACGAGCCGCCGGCCGATCGTCGAGACCTTCCGCCCCCCGTCCGCCAGCCAGGCCAGATAGACCGCCACCGCGGCCGGTGCGGCGGGCAGCGCGTCAACATTCCGTGTGGCGCACCACGCCGCGAAGCACGCCCAGTCGGCCGCATAGGCCCGCCGCGTCGCTTCGGCCCGCGCCGCCCGGGCGAAGGCTCGCGCCCGGTCGACCTCCGGCCCGAGATCGGGCAGGGCCGGCGGAGGGAGGGAATCGGGAAGGACGGACATCATGCTTCCGATAATGAAACCTTATCGGAAGCATGATGCACGGACCGACGACGCGGCAAGCCCTTGGCAAGCCCTTGGAGGCCGCGCGCCCTCCCGCCGGCGGCGAGGGGGTCCCCAGAGGATGAAGAAAGAGGTGGGAGGGCGCCGTGCCGGCGCCCGGTCACTGGATCCCGAGCGAGATGGCCCGGTCCATCAGTTCCTGGGTGAACTCGATCAGCTTGTTGATGGCGAAGGGGCCGAACAGCACGATCAGGACGCCGAGCACGACCACCTTCGGCACGAAGGTGAGGGTGGCCTCCTGCAGCTGGGTCATCGCCTGGACCAGCGAGATGACCAGGCCGATCACCATGCCGATGACCAGGAAAGGGCCGCTGACGATCGCCGTCACCCAGAGGGCGTCGCGCAGGACCTGAATGACGTCGGCCGTGTTCATGCCGCCCAATCCGTTGCCCGGACCCCACCGGGTCGCCGGGCGAGCATCCCACAGAGGCCCCCCCCTCCGGTCAACCAAAAATCGGCATCCCGGAGACCGGCGGCCCGGACGCACGTCGCCCCGCCCGGGAGACCCGGGCGGGGCGACGGCGAAACCCCGATGCGTCCCCGCGGACCCGTCAGCGGAAGAGGCCGAGCAGCGACTGCGGGTTCTGGTTGGCGATGCCGAGCGTCTGGGTGCCCAGCTGCTGGCGGATCTGGAAGCTCTGGAGGCGCGCGCTCTCCTTGGCGAGGTCGGCATCGACGATGTAGCCGAGCGCCTCCTCCGACGCCTTCAGCAGGGCGGCGTTGAAGTTGACCTGGTTGTTGAGGCGGCGGGAATCGCCGCCCATGGCGTTCAGCGCCGTGGAGACCAGCGTCTCGGCCGAGGCGAAGCCGCCCAACAGGAAGGCGGCGCCCACACCCGCCGAGGCGATGTTCGTCGTCAGATTGCCGGCGACGTAGGCCGAGAAGTCGAAGGACGTCAGCGTGAACTGGTTGCCGTTGACGTTCGCGATGACGGTGACGGGCGTACCCGACTGCAGCAGGTTCGTCCCGTTGAAGGCCGCGTTGGAGACGAAGTTGTTGATCTCGCCCACGAGGCGCGAAAGATCCTCGTTGTACTGGAAGCGCTGGGAGGAGGAGAGGTTCGAATCCGCCAGCTTGGTCGCCGTCTCGCGGATCTTGATCAGCGTGTTCGAGATGCTGGTGGCCGCCTCGAGCGCCGTCGAGTTCGTGCCGCGGGCGATGTTGAGCTGCTGGTTCACCGCGCCGATGGCGGCGATGTTCGCCCGCACGCCCTGAGCGACCGCGAAGGCCGCGCCGTCGTCCACCGCGTCGTTGACCCGGTAGCCCGTGGTCACCCGCTTCTGGACCTGGTTCATCTGCTCGTTGGTGCGGTTGAGCGACTGAAGCGCGGCCAGCGCACCGTAGTTCGTGTTGACGGAATTGATGCCCATGACGGATCTCCAGGGACGGGGGGGTGGCCCCACGGGTTTCACCCGAGAGATTAGCAAGGGGCGTGCCACCCCGTGTTTTTCATTCAAATCAATGGGTTGACCATTGATCCTTCCCGGTGCGGAATCTTTTGCCCGGACGAGTCTTGCCCTTGCCTGTCGGAATCTTCCCGGGCGCGGATGGGGCGCTCCGCGCGCGGGGGTCGTCGTCCGCCGACGACGGGACCCGGAATCGGAACGGGGCGCCCTGGGCGCCCCGTCACGGACCGAACGATGATGAGGAAAGAAGGGCCATCGGGGGCCGGTCCCGCGGACCGGGCCGGCGCCCGAGGCCGTCACGACGGCGCGTGCGGCCACCGAAGCGGCCGCACCGCCACGATCGTCAACGGAACAGACCCAGGAGCGACTGCGGGCTCTGGTTGGCGATGCCCAGCGTCTGGGTGCCCAGCTGCTGGCGGATCTGCAGGGACTGCAGGCGCGAGCTCTCCTTGGCCAGATCGGCGTCCACCACGAAGCCGAGCGCCTCTTCCGAGGCCTTCTGC
>JBIJED010000240.1:0-5194 GCA_044343785.1 Azospirillales bacterium
CCGACGATCTACGGCGCGGATTCGTCGACCGGGTCCGCATCCTCATGACCGACAACGCCCGGGTGGCGGGCGTGTCGGCGGAGCGGACGGACGGCGGGCGGTTCATGCGGATCAACCGCGCGGTGTATTCGCCCTGCAACCTGTGCCAGGACGACCCCACCCGGGCGCCGGTCTGGCAGATCCGCTCCGCACGCATCACCCACGACCAGGAGGCGAAGGACATCGTCCATCGGGACGCGCAGCTGGAGATCCTGGGCGTCCCGATCCTCTACACGCCCTTCCTCAGCCACCCCGACCCGACGGTGGAGCGGCGCTCCGGCTTCCTCGCCCCGACCCTGGGGACCGACAGCAACCTCGGTTCGATCGCGCGCAGCTACTATTACTTCGACATCGCGCCCGAGACCGACGCCACGCTGGAGACCACGTGGTCGGAGCGCGACGGGCTGCTGCTGGGCGGTGAACTTCGGCAGAGGTTCGAGTCGGGTGCGGTGAAACTCGAGGGCAGCGCCATCCGCGCCGAGCGGAAAGAGAGGGAGAATGGCCGCGAGATCACGAAGGACACCTCGCTGCGTTATCACCTGTTCGGCACCGGCGTCTACAACCTGAACGACGTCTGGCGGACCGGCTTCTCGGTCAACCGCACGAGCGACAACACCTACCTGCGCCGCTACGGATACTCCTACGAGGACATCCTCACCAGCCGCCTCTACACGGAGGGGTTCTGGGGGCGCAGCTACGCCGCCTTCAACGCCTACGGCTTCCAGGACCTGCGGGCCGGCAACGCGGAGGAGGAGCCGACCATCCTCCCCGAGGCCTACCTGTCGTGGCTCGGCCAGCCGGGCGAAATCCTGGGCGGGCGCGCCTCGTTCGAGGGGGGCATCGTCTCGCTGTCCCGCGCGAAGGGGAGCGACTACCGCCGGATTTCGCTGGTCCCGGGCTGGGAACGCACGTGGTACGCGTCGTCGGGGCTGGTGACCACCGTCAGCACGCTCGCCCGCGGCGATTTCTTCTTCACCGAACAACAGTCCGACCTGGTCCGTGCCCGTGCGACGGGCCGTGACGAGGACGCCGCCCGCCTGCTGCCGGTCGGACAGATCAGCCTCCGCTATCCGCTGGTCGGACAGATCGGGTCCGTGCAGCCGGTGATCGAGCCGATCGTCTCCTTCACCGCGGCGCCGCGGATCGGCGACGTCCGGTCGTCGAACGAGGACAGCCGGATCAACGAGATCACCGACCGGAACCTGTTCCGGTACAACCGGTACACCGGCGTCGACCGGGTGGAGACCGGGCAGCGGGTGACCTACGGGATGCAGGCGGGGCTCTACGGCGAGCGCGGCGGCTACACGGGCGTGTTCCTGGGGCAGAGCTACGGCTTCGATGCGAACGACGACTTCGGCCGCCCGACGGGGGTGAACGAGCAGCGGTCGGACTACGTGGGGCGCCTCACCGTCCGGCCGGGATCGAACGTGTCGCTGGAGTACGCGGCCTCGCTCGACGGGGACACGCGGGCGGTGCGCCGCCAGGAGCTGTTCGCCTCGGCGGGGGTGGAGGCGTTCACCCTGAACACCACCTATCTCTATCGGACCGATCCGTCGGCGAACGTGGGCAACGCCCGGCGCGACGAGTACCTCGTCGCCGGCTTCTCCTCGCGGCTGACCCAGAACTGGAGCATCGGGGCATCGCGCGCCTTCGACTTCTCCTCGGGCGGTCGCGGCATCCTGTCGACCTCGGGCGTGCTGACCTACGCCGACGAGTGCCTCGTCCTGCAGTTCGTCGCCCTCGACAGCAACGTCGAGCGCAGCGACCTCAGCGCGGGGACCTCCTTCTTCGTCCGCTTCGTCTTCCGCGGGCTGGGGGAGATCACCTCGCCCCGGATCGGCACGTCCTCCCTCGGCCTCGGCGGCAGCAACGCCCAGACGACCCGGTGAGCCCGTCCGCGCGGACCGTTGCGAAACGGCGGTACCCTGATAAGTTACGCCCTTCCGAAGATGGCGCCCAATGACGCTCGGCCTCTACGACCGCGAGCGCCGCCGTCGCCGCCAGGCGGTGGTCGGCGTCGCGAAGATTCTCCTGTTGCTCGGCGTCCTCGGGGCCGGCTGCGCGTTCGCGTACCAGATCGGGGTCGAGCAGACGAAGGGCCGCAACGAGCAGCTGGCCGCCGACGTGGAACGGCTGGCGCTCGAGAACCAGCGCCTCCTCTCCGCCGCGCAGCAGCTTCAGGCCGTCGCGCGGACGTCGGAGACGCGCGCCCTCGATGCCGAGCGCCGCTATGCCCAGGACGTGCCGACGGGCGATCTTGCCCGGATCGTGCAGATCGCGCGCGAGCGCAAGCAGGCGGGCGTCCCGCCCGACCGCCTCGTCTTCATGCTGGCGAACACGGAGGTCGTGCGCACCTGCGACCCGCCCGACACCCGACGCTTCGCGGTCCAGACCCCGATCGGCCCGCAGAACCCGAACAGCTCGGCCCGGTTCGGCAACGGCGTCCTGACCGTGACCGCGACCGGTTCGTCGGCCCGCAACCGCGACGGGAGCCCGGAGGCCTGGTTCGATCCGACGCAGCCGGTCGCCGTGAAGTTCACGCCGCTCGGCGGGCGCAACGAGGCGACCGCCAACGGCACGCTGCCGATCAACCACGTCATGGTCCACAACAACGTCGAATGGCGCTTCGCCGTCGTCGCCTCGGCCCGCTCGTTCATCGAGGTCACCGCGGAACGCTGCCCGATGCCCTGAGGCTTTCCGCGTCCCCGCGGTTCCGCTATCGTCGCGGGCCATTCCATCCGGTGCCCGGAGCCGTCGCGATGCGCCTTCCGTTCCCTGCCCGTTTCGTCCTGACGGCGCTCCTCGGCGCCGTTCTGCTTCTGTCGGGACGGGCGTCCGCCTCCGATCCCGAGAACGCGCTGCTGCTCGAACTGAAGGACGGGCCGGTCGTGATCGAGATGCGGCCGGACCTGGCACCCCGCCACGTCGAGCAGATCAAGCGGCTGACGCGGGAGAAGTTCTACGACGGCGTCGTCTTCCACCGCGTGATCGAGGGCTTCATGGCCCAGACGGGCGATCCGACCGGCACGGGCACGAGCGGCAGCGGTCGACGTCTTCCGGCCGAGTTCTCGCGCGAGCGGCACGTGCCCGGCGTCGTCTCCATGGCCCGCGCGCAGGACCCGAACAGCGCCGACAGCCAGTTCTTCATCATGTTCAGCGCCTATCCGTCGCTCGACGGCCAGTACACGATCTGGGGCCGCGTCACCTCCGGCATGGAGGCCGTGAACCGGATCAAGCGCGGCGACAGCGCGCGCAACGGCGTCGTCCAGAACCCCGACCGTATCGTGCGCATGCGCGTGATGGCGGACGTGCCGGCGGCCGAGCGCCCCGCCGCGGCCCGCTGAGACCCGACCTTCCGACCCGCCTTCCGACCGAAAGGCTCCCCCCGCGTGGATCCCGAGAACACTCTCCTCCTCGAGCTGAAGGACGGCCCCGTCGTCATCGCGATGCGGCCCGATCTCGCGCCCAGACACGTCGAGCAGATCAAGCGGCTGACCCGTGAAGGCTTCTACGACGGCGTCGTCTTCCACCGTGTCATCGAGGGCTTCATGGCCCAGACCGGCGATCCGACCGGCACCGGCATGGGCGGCAGCGGCAAGAAGATCCCGGCCGAGTTCTCGCGCGAGCCCCACGCTCCGGGTGTCTGCTCGATGGCCCGTTCGCAGGACCCGAACAGCGCGGACAGCCAGTTCTTCATCGTCTTCGCCCCGTCGAACTTCCTCGACGGCGAGTACACGGTGTGGGGCAAGGTCACGTCCGGCATGGACGCGGTCAACGCCATCAAGAAGGGCGACCGCGCCCGCAACGGCAGCGTCAAGGACCCGGACCAGATCGTCCGGATGCGGGTGATGGCGGACGTGCCCGTGGGCGAGCGCCCGGCGGCCTGACGGGCCAAGGGAGCCCTCTCAGGCCGCCCGGAGCGCCGGCTCCAGCGGCGTCAGCTGCACGGAGCCGCCCCGCGCCGTCAGGAGCGTGCCTTCGGGCACCTCCGACCATTCCGCATCGTCGCCGTCGAGGGGCTCGGACACCACGAGGATCGTTCCCTCGCCGGTGCCGAGGCCGCAGTGCCCATCCTCGACCGCGAGCGGTCCGCCGCGGCGGTAGAACAGGCTCGGCGACTGCCGGTCGCTGGAATAGCGCACCGCCCAGACGCGGTCGCCGTCGGTCAGCGCCGCGGTCACCCGCAGCGGCTCGTCCGTGCCGGCCGCGCGCATCAGCCCCTCGATCTCCGCGAAGACGCGTCCTAAGGCGCCGGCGGGATCGTGGGCGAGACCGTGGCTCAGGAGCAGGTAGAACATCGCCTCGCTGTCGGTCGACCCTTCGCGGAATCGGTAGAGGTCGGGCGCGATGCGCTGCTCGATCTCACGGCGCACCTCGAACCAACCGCCGATGCGACCGTTGTGCATGAACAGCCAGCGGTCCCAGCGGAAGGGGTGGCAATTGAGGCGCGCCGTCGCCGTGCCGGTGGAGGCGCGGACATGGGCGAAGAACAGGCCGGAGCGGATCTGCTCGCTGAGCGCCCGGAGGTTCACGTCGTTCCAGGCCGGCATGGTGTCGCGGTAGACGCCAGGCCGGGCAAGCTCGCCGTACCAGCCGAGGCCGAACCCGTCGCCCTGGGTGGGCACGTGCGCGCGCTGGGCCGAGAGCGACTGGTGGATCAGCGAGTTGCAGGGCTTGAACAGGAGCGTGTCGACCAGGATCGGGGCGCCGGAATAGGCGAGCCAGCGGCACATGGGTGGGCGGCCTCGAAGGGACGGACGGCAACCGTTGTACACCGGTGCGCCGTGGATATCGACCGCGACGTTCGTCCGTGGGCCGGTACCGCAACCCTTCGTCTTTGCCGCGCTGCGGTGTTACGATTTCGCCTTGGCGCCGTAAGGCCACAGACATCGAGCCGGACCCAGGGATGGCCATCCACGTCGCACTGCACCATCGGACCGAATACCGCTACGACCGTCCCGTCTCGCTCGGCCCCCAGGTCGTCCGTCTGCGCCCCTGCCCGCACAGCCGCACGCCGATCCTCAGCTATTCCCTGAAGGTCGAGCCGAAGCAGCATTTCCTGAACTGGCAGCAGGATCCGCAGTCCAACTACCTCGCCCGCTTCGTCTTTCCGGAGAAGACCGACCATTTCACGGTCGAGGTCGACCTCGTCGCC
>JBIJED010000241.1:0-5192 GCA_044343785.1 Azospirillales bacterium
TGCTGCGCGCCGGCCTGCCGCTGCAGGACATGGAGTTCGTGCAGTTCCACCCGACGGGCATCTACGGCGCGGGCTGCCTCATCACCGAGGGCGTGCGCGGCGAGGGCGGCTACGTCACCAATTCCGAGGGCGAGCGCTTCATGGAGCGCTACGCCCCCTCGGCCAAGGACTTGGCCAGCCGGGACGTCGTCTCGCGCTCGATGACGATCGAGATCCGCGAGGGCCGGGGCGTGGGCCCGAACAAGGACCACATCCACCTGCACCTCGAGCACCTCGACCCGGCGGTGATCCACGAGCGGCTGCCCGGCATCGCCGAGACGGCGCGCATCTTCGCCGGCGTCGACGTGACGAAGGAGCCGATCCCCGTGCTCCCGACCGTGCACTACAACATGGGCGGCATCCCCACGAACTACCGCACCGAGGTGGTGGTGCCGCGGGGCGGCGACCCGGATTCGGTCGTCCCCGGCCTGATGGCGGTGGGCGAGGCGGCGTGCGTCTCGGTGCACGGGGCGAACCGCCTCGGCTCGAACTCGCTGCTCGACCTCGTGGTGTTCGGCCGTGCGGCCGCGATCCGCGCGGCGGAGACGGTGGAGGCGGGCTCGGCCCACAAGCCGCTGTCCAAGGACCAGGGCGACGCCGGGCTTGCGCGCCTCGACCGCATCCGCAACGCCAAGGGCGACCTGCCGGTCTCGCAGCTCCGGATGGAGATGCAGCGGACGATGCAGAACAACTGCGCCGTCTTCCGCAGCGGCGAGGTGCTGGACGAGGGCGTGCGCCTGATGCGCTCGGCCTTCGCCAAGCGCGACGCGATCAAGATCGCCGACCGCTCGATGCTCTGGAACTCCGACCTCGTCGAGGCGCTGGAGCTGGACAACCTGATGGTCCAGGCGGTGGCGACGATGGAGAGTGCCGCCAGCCGTACCGAGAGCCGCGGCGCCCATGCGCGGGAGGACTTCCCCGACCGCGACGACCAGAACTGGATGAAGCACTCCATCGTCTGGGTGGACGACGCGACCGGCAAGACCTCGCTGGGCGAGCGGCCGGTGCACCTGAACACGCTCACCAACGATGTGCAGAGCTTCCCGCCCAAGGCGCGCGTCTACTGAGCCTTCGCGGATCGCGCGGACGAGGGCCCGGCGGGACACCGCCGGGCCGTTCGCGTTCGGGGCGTCACGCGAGCGCCGGCCGCTCGCGGCGGACCAGCACGAAGGTCGCGGCCGCGACGAGGCAGAGAAGCCCCGCCACGAAGAAGACGGGGAGGTAGGAGCCGAGCCCGTCCCGGCCGATGCCTGCCCCCCAGGCCATGGCCCCTGCCCCGATCTGGTGCGCCGCGAAGATCCAGGCGATCACCACCGGCCCCGTCTCCCGCCCGAAGGCGGCGATGGTGAGCTTGGTCGTCGGCGGAACGGTGGCGATGTAGTCGAGCCCGAAGACGATGGCGAAGATCGCGAGCCCCGCCAGCGTCGTATCGCCGTAGGCGAGCCAGAGCAGCGACACCCCGCGGAACCCGTAGTACCAGACGAGAAGCCAGCGGTTGTCGTAGCGATCGGACAGCCAGCCCGACGCGATCGTCCCGATCAGGTCGCACACCCCGATCACCGCCAGGAGCCAGGAGGCGGCGACCAGCGGGATGCCGATGTCGCCGCAGAAGGGGACGAGGTGGGTCTGGGTGATGCCGAGGCTGGTCGCCCCGCAGACGAAGAAGGTCCCGGCAAGAACCCAGAACACGGGCCGCCGGACGGCGACCGCCAACGCCCGCATGCTGACCTGGACGAAGTTCCCCGCAAGGCGCGGCGGCGGCGGCCGGACCGCGTCGTCGCCATGGGCCGGCAGGCCGAGGTCGGACGGCCGTTCGCGCATGAGCAGATGCACGAGCGGCAGCGTGACCAGCATGCCGACCGCAGGGATCATCAGCGCGGCCCGCCACCCGAAGGTCTCCGCGACCCAGGCAGCGGCCGGGATGAACACCAGCGTGCCCGCCGCCATCGCCCCGCCGAGGACGCCCAGCACGACACCGCGACGCGCGAAGAACCAGCGCGAGGCGACGGCAGCATTCACCTGCATCGCCGTCAGCCCCGGCGCCACGCCCAGCAGAACGCCGATGGCCAGCCACATCTCCCACACGGTCGTCATCCGCGCGGCCATCGCGAGCCCGACGAGAGTCAGCGTGCTTCCGACCAGCATCATGCGCACGAGCCCGTACCGGACGACGAGACCCCCGGCGAACGGCGCCACCAGCCCGAACAGCGCGAACCGGAGGCCCTGCGGCGCCGACATCTCGCCGACGCTGAGGCCGAGGTCGGCGGCCATCGGCGCGATCAGCACCGCCGGCACGCCGAGCGCCGCAGCGCCAAAGATCGCGTTGAGGAACACGACGCCCGCCACGGCCCACGCATAGTGGATACCGCGTCGGCCGAGCGCGTCGGACAGGGAGCGGGCGAGCATGGCGGGTCTCCAGAGGACCGATCACCATCGAGTTGAGCGTCCTTCGCCATCCGCGTCAAAGAAAAACGAACGGTCGTTCGCCTTTTCTCATCACCATCCCGCGCCGCCGCCGGGTCTTGCACGGGGGCGACCGGCGGCTCATTTTTCGGCTGGATCAGGAGGTCGATGCCATGGACGTCGCGATCACCCATACGGATCCCGCACTGGCCGATCTCGTCCGGCGGGCGGAGGCTGGCGAGGAGGTCGTGCTGACGCGCGACGGAAAGCCCGTCGCGCGGGTCGTTCCCGTTTCACCGGCGCGGCCGATGCCGTCGCCGGAGGAGCGGCTGGCGATCATCCGGGAGGTGCAGGCTGCGGTCAGGGCGAAGAACCTGCCTCCAGGACCGCCAGCGGAGCGGGCGGCGGACTTTCTCTATGACGAGGATGGTCTCCCCGCGTGATCGTGATCGACACATCGGCTTTGATGGCGATCGCACTCAAGGAGCGGCGCGAACCAGATATTCTCGCCTGCATCGAACAGGCGCCCGCCGTGGCGATTTCGGCGGCGACACTCGCGGAGTGCCTGATCGTCGCCAGTCGCCGAGGAATAAGACCGGAAATGGAACGGACCCTCGGTGCCATACCGCTGGTCGTCGTCCCGTTATCCGAGGACGATGCCCACGCCGCAGCCGATGCGCACGACCGATGGGGCCGGGGCATGCATCCGGCCGGTCTGAACTTCGGCGACTGCTTCGCCTATGCGCTTGCCAAGGCGCGCGGCTGGCCGCTTCTCTTCGTGGGCGACGATTTCGCCCGGACCGACCTGGCCCCCGCCCTGCCTGCGTGACCCCACTCCATTGACGCTCGCCCTCTCCCTTTTCGCCACCCCGATCTGGCGCGCCGAGATCGCGGATGCGCCCGCGCTCAACCCCGAACTGGACATCTGCTGCCGGTCGGCGGCCGAGGACGATGACGCCGGGCGGCGCTGGTCGGCGAAGAACGGCTACGGCGGCTACACCTCCTACGCCTCGCTCGACGACCTGCCCTGGCGCTATCCCGCGGTGAAGGCGCTGGCCCGGGCGATCGACCGGGAGGCGAAGGCGTTCGCGAAGGCCCTGCACTGGGACCTGCGCGGGCGCCGGCTGGCACTCGACAGCCTCTGGATCAACCTGCTCGCGCCGGGCGGCATGCATTCCGGCCACATCCACCCGCAGTCGGTGATCAGCGGCACCTACTACGTCGCGGTGCCGGACGGGGCCGGGGCCATCCGGTTCGAGGACCCCCGCCTGCCCATGATGATGGCCGCGCCGCCGCTGGGCGCCAAGGCGCCCGACGAGCGCCGACCCTTCGTCGCCGTCGCCCCGGCGCCGGGCACGATGCTGCTGTGGGAAAGCTGGCTGCGCCACGAAGTGCCGCCGAACCGGGCGGCGAGCGCGCGGATCTCGATCAGCTTCAACGTCGCGTGGCGCTGAGGCGCCCCCCTACTTCTCCGTCATCTCGAACACCCCGTCCCAGCCCTCGCCCGGGGGATTGGCGATCAGGTGCCGGCAACGCTCGACGTAGAGGCGCGACACGCCGTCCTTGGGATGGAGCGTCAGCGCCTCCTCGAACCGGCGCAGCGCCGCATCGAAGGTGCCCGCCCGATAGGCGTCGAGCCCGCCGCGGAATGCCGCCAGCACGTCACCCATCTTGGGAAAGCTCTCGGGCGTATGCCAATCCAGCACCTCGAAGATGGCGACCGGCTCCGTCTTGCCCTTCACGATGACGCGGTCGATTTCGCGCATCCGATAGGTGCCACGCAGCCCCTTCTGCGTATTTTCGGAGATCAGGAGCTTGGCCTTGTAGGGCTTGCACGCCCCCTCCAGCCGGGAGGCGAGGTTGACCCCGTCGCCGATCACGGTGAAGTCCATCCGCTTTGGCGAGCCGATGTTGCCGGACACGATCGTGTCGGTGGCGAGCCCGATGCCCATGTCGATGGCCATGAGCTTGCGCGACACGCGCTCCGCATTGAAGCGACCCAGTTCCCGCAGCATGGCGATCGAGGCGCGGACCGCGCGGTCCGGATCGTCGTCGTGCGGAAAGGGCGTGCCGAACACGGCCATGATCGCGTCGCCGATGAACTTGTCCAGCATGCCGCCCTCATGCTGGATGCAGTCCACCATCAACGAGAAATACTCGTTCAGCAGCGCGACGGTGCCCTGCGGGCCCAGATCCTCCGTCAAGGTCGTGAAGGCGCGGATGTCCGAGAACATGACGGTCGCCTCGATCGACTTGCCGCCGAGGATGTCGTCGTTGCTTCCCAGGAGCCGGTCGGCGAGTGCGGGGTCCATGTAGCGTGACATGGTCGCCTTGACGCGCTTCTCCGACGAGATGTCCTCGATCATCAGCATACTGCCGATGGACTTGTCGGTCTGGTTGCGAAGCGGCAGGGTGGTGAGGTTGACCGAGACCTTCTCCCCCTTGATGTCAAGCTCGGCGTCGACGCGGATGTCGCTCGTGCCGGAACCCTCCACCCGCTCGATCGACTGCAGGACCCAGGCGTTGGGCTCGGCGAACACCTCGTCGACGGGCCGCCCCAGCAGTTCGTCCCCCACCGCGCGCATGATCCGGCGGGCCGACGCGTTCGCGGTCACGATCCTGCGCCCGTCGCCGACGGTGATCACGCCGTTGCTCATGCTCTCCAGCATGGCCTCGTTGTAGTTCTTCATCGTCTGCACGTCGTCGAACAGCTTGGCGTTCTCCAGCGCGATCGCGATCTGCGCGGTGAA
>JBIJED010000340.1:0-4328 GCA_044343785.1 Azospirillales bacterium
AAGGTCAGGGGGGCGAGGCAGCTGGCCGCCGTGTCGATCCCCAGCTCCTCCCGCAGTTCGCGGACCAGCGCCGCCTCCGGCGTCTCGCCGGGGCCGACCTTGCCGCCCGGGAATTCCCAGAGCCCGGCCATCGCCTTTCCGGGCGGGCGCTGGGCCAGCAGCACGCGCCCGTCGACGTCGACGAGCGCCACGGCGACGACGAGCACGAGCCGCAGGTCCGGGTCGGGCGCGGGCGTGGAGGCGGGGTCCCAGCATCCGGTCAAGGGCGGCGCGTCCTTCGCGTCGGGGGGTGGCGCGGGGCCGCACCCTAGAGGAACGGGCGCGCGGGAAAAAGCGGGGCGGATCGGCCGGTGCGATACACGTTCCCTTAACCCTGCCGACGTCACACTTGCACGTCATGTCGTCTTCCAGCCGCCCCGCGGGCCGCCTCGGCGGGGGTCGTCAGCCATGAGCGCCGACGGGACGACCCGGGGCGTGGACGATCTCGACCGCCTGTCGCCGAGCGAACTGGACGAGCTGCCCCTGGGCGTGATCCAGGTCGACGGCCACGGCGACATCCACCTCTACAACGCCGCCGAGAGCCGCCTGAGCGGCCGCTGCGGCGACCGGATCCTCGGCCGCAACCTCTTCACCGAGATCGCCCCCTGCACGAACATCCCGGGCTTCGCCGGCCGGTTCCGGGACGGGGTCGCGGCGGGGGCGCTCGACGTGTCGTTCGAGTTCGTGTTCGCGTTCCGGATGGCGCCCGTCAGCGTCGGCATCCGCATGTGGCGGGCGGCCGGGCCGGACCGCTACTGGATCACCGTGCGCAAGATCGCCGACGTGGCGCCCAACCGGCCGGCGGAGGCCCGCGCCATCGTCGCCGCCCGGGCCGACGGCGTCTCGATGGACGTCGCCGACCACACGATCTGCGACCGCGAGCCGATCCATCTGGCGGGGGCGGTGCAGCCCTGGAGCGCCCTTCTCGCCGTCGACCCGCGATCGGGCGTCGTGGTGGCGGCCAGCGCGAACGCGACCGGGGTGTTCGGCCGGGAGGCCCGGCCGGGGCTGGCGCTGCGCGGGATCCTGGAGCCCGCAACGGCGCAGTCCGTCCTCGCCGCCCCCGACGCGGCGCCCGACCACGACGGCGTCGTCTGGTCCGGGGAGACGCGGGGCGATCCGGTGCTGGACGTCGCCGTCCACCGGTCGGGCGGCCTCCTGATCGTCGAGGCGGAACCCGTCGCCGGGCGCGACGACCGGGCGCTGGCGGCCGTCGCCCGCCGGCTCGCCCGGGCGACGGCGGCGCTGCGCGCGGCGGCCACGATCGAGGAACTCGGCCGGACCGCGGTCGCGGCGCTGCGCGCGATGACCGGCTTCGAGCGGGTCGTCCTCTACCGCTTCGACATCGAAGGGCACGGCGAGGTGGTCGCCGAGGACATGGTGCCCGACTGGGACCAGTCCTTCCCCGTCCACGCCCTGGAGGGGACGGCGCCGGTCGACCTGTCGCTGGCCCGCGGGCGGAGCCTGTCGCCCATCCATCTCGAATATCACCGCAACATGGGCGTGAACGGCGCCATGTCGCTGTCGGTGCTCACCCACGAGGGTCTCTGGGGGCTTCTCATCTGTCACCACCGGGCGCCGCACTTCGTGGACGTGTCGAGCCGGGCGGCGGCGGCGACGCTGGCCGAGACGGTGGCCGCGCTGGTCCGGACGGTCGGCCTCGCGGCGGCGGAGCGCGACCGGCGCCGGGACCAGACGGTCCTCAACGACCTGATGGTCGGCATGGCGGGGCACGACGACATCCTGTGCGCCCTGGTCGACGGCAGGCCGAACATCAAGGACCTCTTCGGCGCCACCGGGGTGGCGGTCTGCATCGACGGTCGCACGGCCCTCGTCGGCGCGACGCCGCCGACGACCTTCGTGACCGCCCTCGTCGAGTGGCTGTCCGACCGCTGGCAGCCGGGCGGGCGCTTCGTCACGGACACCCTGTCGGCGACGATGCCCGAGGCGGTGGAGCACCGGGAGACGGCGAGCGGGCTCCTCGCCCTCGACCTCGGCGACGGGGCCTGGGTCCTGTGGATGAAGGCGGAGGAGCCGCGCGTCATCTGCTGGGCCGGGGCGCCGGAGAAGATCGCGGGCAAGGCGGGCGTGCCGCTGCCGCGGGCGTCCTTCGAACGCTGGGTGGAGGAGCGCCGCGGCTACGCCGCGCCCTGGGATCCCTGGGCGCCGGAGGTGGCGCTCTCGCTGCGGCACGCGGTCCGCGACGTGCTGCTGCGGCATCTGCGGGAGGTGCGGGCCCTGAGCGCACAGCTCGAGGAGAGCAATCGGGTCAAGGCCCGGTTCATGGCGAACATGAGCCACGAGCTCCGCACCCCCCTCAACGCCATCCTCGGCTTCGCCGACCTCATGCGCAGCGGGGCCGTCGGCCCTCTGAGCCCCCGCCACGCGGAATACCTCGACGACATCCACGGGGCGGGCGTGCACCTGCTCGCGATGGTCAACGACGTGCTCGACATGTCACGGATCGACGCCGGCCGGCTCGAGATCCGCATCGAACCCGTCGCGGTGGGCGAGGCGATCGGGGACGCGATGGCCCTGATGCGGCCCCGGGCCGACCAGCGCGGTGTCAGGCTGCGCGCCGATGTCGGGGGCGCGGTCGCGGTGATGGCCGACCGGGTGCGGCTACGCCAGATTCTGTTGAACCTGCTCTCGAACGCCGTGAAGTTCACGCCGTCCGGCGGGACGGTGGAGATCACCACGACCACGGGCGGGGCGACGGTCGACATCCGCGTCGTCGACAGCGGACCGGGCATGACGCCCGGCGAGATCGCGCTCGCCATGGAGCCGTTCCGGCACGACGTCGGACCGACGCGGCCCGAGGAGGCCGGCACCGGGCTCGGGCTGCCCATCGTCAAGGCGCTCACCGCGCTCCTCGGCGGGCGGCTGCGGCTGACCAGCACGCCCGGCGTCGGGACGGTCGCGACCGTCAGCCTGCCGACCCGGCACCCTGCGAACACGGCACGGGCGGCGTTCGTGGACGGGGGGAACTGACGCCCGCCGGCCGTCAGACGAGCGCCGCGAGCTGGAGGGGGGTCGCCGATGCCGCCCACGGCGACGCCGTGGGCGCGACCTTCGGCCTCGTCTTCCGGGTCCCGGGGGAGATGGTGCGGATGGGGGGCGTCAGCTCCGGTACGATCCGTTGATGTCGATGTAGGCGTGGGTGAGGTCGCAGGTCCACACCCGCGCCTTGCCCTTGCCCAGCCCCAGGTCGACCGCGATGCGGATGTCGCGGCCCTTCATGTGGGCGACGACGGGCGTCTCGTCGTAGCCCTCGACGGCGCCGCCGTCGGCCGCGATGACGACGCCGCCGACCGACACCGTCAGGAGGTCGCGCTCGGCCGGCTCGCCCGACTTGCCCACCGCCATGACGATGCGGCCCCAGTTGGCGTCCTCGCCCGCGACGGCGGTCTTGACCAGCGGGGAATTGGCGATCGCCATGCCGATCCGGTGGGCGGAGCGGGCGGAGACGGCGCCCGTCACGTCGATGGTCACCAGCTTCTGCGCCCCCTCCCCGTCCTTGACGATCTGGAGCGCGAGGTCGAGCAGCACGCCATCGAGGGCCTTGGCGAAGGCCCGCGCGCCGGGGTCGGACGCCTTCGCGATCGGCGCATTGCCCGCCCTGCCCGTGGCGCAGACGAGCAGCGTGTCGGAGGTCGAGGTGTCGCCGTCCACGGTGACGGCGTTGAAGCTCCGGCGCGTGCCGCGTGTGACGAGATCCTGCAGATGGGGGGCGGCCACGGCGGCGTCGGTGAAGACGAAGGCCAGCATCGTCGCCATGTCGGGCGCGATCATGCCGCTGCCCTTCGCGATGCCGACGACGGTGACCGACCTGCCCCCGACGGTCGCGGTCGCGACGGCGCCCTTGGGATAGGTGTCGGTGGTCATGATCGCCTTCGCCGCCGCGTCGAACCGCCCGGGGGCGGCCGTGGGCAGCACGGCGGGCAGGTGCCGCGCGATCTGGTCCGGCGACATCGGCTGGCCGATCACCCCGGTCGAGGCGGCGAACACCTCGTCGGCCCGGCAGCCGACGGCCGCCGCGGCCCCGGCGACGGTGGCGTCGAGGAAGGCCCGGCCGGACTTGCCGGTGAAGGCGTTGGAGTTGCCGGAGTTCACGACGAGCGCCCGCGCCAGCCCCCTGGGCAGGTGCTCCCGGCACCAGAGCACGGGGGCGGAGCAGGTCTTCGACCGCGTCGTCACGCCCGCGATGGTCGTGCCCGGGTCGAGCACCGCCACCATCAGGTCGTCGCGCCCCTTGTACCGGATCCCGCAGTTGGCCGTCGCGACGCGGA
>JBIJED010000243.1:0-5167 GCA_044343785.1 Azospirillales bacterium
GTGGGTCACGGTCAGCGCCGTCGGCCCCGCCTCCAGCCGCGCGACCGCGGCCAGCGGCACCTGCGCCCCGCCGGCGCCGGACACCCGCAGAAGGCCGATCATGGAGGGGTCCGCCTGCTGTTCGGGCGCCACCTCCATCACCACCCGGTACTGGTTCATCTGGGCGTAGATCGTGGAGATCTGCCGCTGGCCGAAGGCCGAATAGAGCGTGTCGTCGATCGCCTGCATCGAGACGCCGAGGCGCGCCGCCGCCGTCCGGTCGATCGTCAGGCGCACCTGCCGCCCGCCCGGCTGCTGGTCGGTGCCGACGTCGCGCAGGACCGCACTCGTCCGCAGGCGCTCGACCAGCACCGACGACCAGCGGCCGAGTTCCGCCCCGTCGGCCGCGGTCATCGTGTACTGGTAGAGGGTGCGCGCCGCCCGGGTCCCGACCTGGATGTCGGGGACGGGCTGGAGCACCACCGCGGCCGGCAGCACGGCGAGCGCGTCCGCCAGCCGCGCCGCGATGGCGGACGCGGTGCCCGCGCGGTCGTCGCGCGGGACGAGCGTGATCGAGAGGCGGGCGGCGTTGGGGGCGAGGTCGGCCGCGCCGACGCCGACGACGCTGGTCACCGCGGCCACGTCCGGATCGGCCCGGACGATCGCGACCGCCCGGGCCTGGAGGTCGGACATGCGCCCGAAGCTCGAATCCTGGTCGCCCTCGACGACGGCCACGATCTGGCCCGTGTCCTGCGGCGGCAGGAACCCCTTGGGCATCCAGAGATAGAGCGCCACCGTCGCCACGACGCTGAGGACGGCGACGAGGAGGGTGAGCGCGGGCCGCGCCAGCACCCGGTCGAGCGTGCGCATGTAGACGGCGACCAGCCCGTCGAACATCCGCTCGGCCCCCCGCGCCAGCGGACCGTGCTTCTGCTCCGCCTCGGGCTTCAGCATCCGTGCGCACATCATCGGCGTGAGGGTGAGCGAGACGATGGCGGAGACGACGACCGCGACCGACAGGGTGACCGAGAACTCGCGGAAGAGGCGCCCGACCACGCCGCCCATGAACAGGAGCGGGATGAAGACCGCCACGAGCGAGACGGTCAGGCTGACGATGGTGAAGCCGATCTCGCGCGCGCCGACATAGGCCGCCTCCATCGGCGACTTCCCCTGCTCCACGTGGCGGGCGACGTTCTCGATCATCACGATCGCGTCGTCGACGACGAAGCCCGTCGCGATGGTCAGCGCCATGAGGGACAAATTGTCGAGGCTGTAGCCCGCCAGCGCCATCACGCCGAAGGTGGCGACCAGCGACAGCGGCAGCGCCACGGCGGGGATCAGCGTGGCCCGCCAGCTCCGCAGGAAGACGAGGATCACGCCCACGACCAGCGCCGTCGCGATGATCAGCGTGTGCTGCACCTCGCGCACGCTGGCCCGGATGGTCTGCGTGCGGTCGGCGACCACGCGCAGCTCGATCCCCGCCGGCAGCGCGCGCTCGAATTCGGCCAGCGACGCCTTGATGGCCTCGGCCGTGGCGACGATGTTGGCGCCCGGCTGGCGCAGCACGTCGAGCACCACCGCCGGGCGGCCGTCCGACCAGGAGGCGACGCGCTCGTTCTCCAGCCCCTCCCCCACCTCCGCCACGTCGGCGAGGCGGACGGGGGCCCCGTTGCGGAAGGCGAGGATCACCTCGCGATAGCCGGCGGCGTCGGCGATCTGGTCGTTCGCGGTGATGGTGAAGGCCTGCGACGGCCCGTCGAAGCTGCCCTTCGACTGGTTGGCGTTCGCCCGGGCCAGCACCGCCCGCGCCTCCTCCAGCCCGATGCCGTAGGAGGACAGGCGCATGGCGTCGAAGCGGATGCGGATCGCCGGCTTCTGCCCGCCCTGCACCCGGACGCGCCCGACGCCCGCGACCTGCGCCAGCTTCTGCGCGAGCACGCTGTCGGCGGCGTCGCTGACGCGCGGGATGGGCAGCGTCGCGGAGGTGAGCGCCAGCGACAGGATCGGCGGGTCGGCCGGGTTCACCTTCGCATAGGTCGGCGGATAGGGGAGGTTGCGCGGCAGCGTGCCGCCCGCGACGTTGATCGCCGACTGCACGTCCTGCGCGGCGTCGTCGATGTTCCGGCCCAGCGCGAACTGGAGCGTGACGGCGCTCGTCCCGAAGCCGGACGTGGAGGTCATCGTCTCCAGCCCGGAGATCTGGCCCAGCTGTCGTTCGAGCGGGGCCGTGATCAGCACCGCCATCGTCCGCGCGTCGGCACCCGGAAGCTGGGTCGTGACCTGGATCGTCGGGAAGTCGACCTGCGGCAGCGAGGAGACGGGCAGCGCCCGGTAGCCGAGGGCGCCGGCCAGGAGCACGGCGAGGGCGAGCAGCGTCGTCGCGACGGGGCGGGCGATGAAGGGTGCCGCGATGTTCAAGATCCCGTCCCCGGCGGCCGGCGCGGCGGCGGCGCGCCCCGGGGTCCCGCCCCCTCCTCCCCGGCGATGGTGACGCGGGCATTGGCGCGCAGGCGGTCCTGCCCGGTCACGACCACCCGCTCGCCCGGCTCGAGCCCGGTCAGCACGACCGTCCGCTCCCCGTCCGTGCGGCCGATGCGCAGCGGGCGCGGCTGGGCGCGCAGGTCCTGTCCCACCACGTAGGCGAAGATGCCGTCGGGGCCGAACTGGATCGCCGTGCCGGGCACGAGGACGGCGTCGCGGATGGTGTCGAGGCGCAGGCGGACGTTGACGAACCCGCCCGGCCAGAGCGCCAGCGTCGGGTTCGGGAAGACGGCCTTGAGGCGGATGGTGCCGGTCGTCGCGTCGATCTGGTTGTCCACCAGCTCGACCGTCCCGCGCTCGGGCTCGGCCGTGCCGGGCACCGTCGCCTCGACCGCCAGCGGCTCGCCGCCCGAAAGCCGGGCGTTCACCGCCGGCAGCGCCTGCTGCG
Source organism: Azospirillales bacterium (assembly GCA_044343785.1). GTDB lineage: Bacteria > Pseudomonadota > Alphaproteobacteria > Azospirillales > Azospirillaceae > CANGXM01. The sequence goes on from JBIJED010000243.1 coordinate 2,909, forward strand.
GCAGGGTGAAGGAGACCGCGATCGGCCGCAGCTGGGTGATGGTGACGAGGCCCTGCGCGTCGCCCGCGCGCACCATGTTCCCGGCGTCGAGCTGCCTGAGGCCGAGCCGCCCGGCGATGGGTGCGACGATGGTGGTGTGGGAGAGGTTCACGCGCGCGATCTCGACCGACGCGGCGTTGGCGAGCTGGGTCGCCTCCAGCTGCGCCACCTGGGCGACCGCGGTGTCGAGCTGCTGGCGGCTGATGAAGTTCTGCCCGGCGAGGCTGCGGAAGCGTTCGGCGTCGCGGCGCGCGTTGTCGAGCTGGGCGCGGTCCTGCGCCGCCTGGGCCAGCGCCTGGTCGAGCTGTGCCTTGTAGATGCGGGGATCGATGCGGGCGATCACGTCGCCCGCGGCCACCTCCTGCCCCTCGCGCACCTCGTAGGCGAGGAGCTGGCCCTCCACCCGGCTGCGCACCGTGACCGTCTGATAGGCCTGGACGGTGCCGATCGCGTCGAGGAAGACCGGCAGGTCGGACCGGGCGGCGATGGCCACGCCCACGATGGGCGGCGGGTTCGGCGGCCGGGCGGGGGCGGGTGCCGCGATCGTCCCGGCCAGCAGCCGGTCGAGCCAGGGCATCGGCGGCAGGTGCCCCTCGCGGCGCGCCCACCAGCCGCCGGCGCCCGCCAGCACCAGCAGCACCACCGTCCACCCGAGGAACCGACGCATCCCGCCCTCCCGCCGACACGACGACACGGTCGGCACGCCGCGGCGGCAGGGCGATGGCCCCCGGCCGCGTGCGACCATTCTACACGGACCGCGCCAATCTGCACCGACCCGGCGGTGCCGCCTCGCCCGGATGCGCCGCGCCTGCTAAACCTCGTCGCATGACCTTGAACGGACGCCCGCCCCGTTTCCTGCGCAGGACGGCCCTCCTCGGCCTCGCGTCGACGGCCGTGGCGGCGTGCACGATCGCCACGCCCGACCCGGTCCCCCGGACCGTGGCGCCCGCGGCGTACAGGGAGGCCGCGACCCCGACCGTCGCGTGGCCGTCGGCCGACTGGTGGCGGGGCTTCGGCTCGGCCGAACTCGACCGGCTGATCGAACGGGCGCGGACGGGGAACCTCGACATCGCGGCGGCCGCGGCGCGGATCCGGCAGGCGGACGCGCAGGCGACCATCGCGGGCGCGCCCCTCCTGCCGACGGTGCAGCTCTCGGGCGGGGCGCAGCGGCAGGGCAGCACGGTCGTCGCCGGCTCCCGGTCGGCGACCGGCCTTCCGGTCGGCACCACGCGCAAGGTGGCGTCCAACAGCTTCGACGTGCGACTCACCGCGAGCTGGGAGGCCGATTTCTGGGGCGGGAACCGGGCCACGGCCGCCGCGGCCCGCGCCTCGGTGCTGGCGACCCGCTTCGACGCGCAATCGGTGGCGCTCACCACCGTCGCGACCGTCGCCGACACCTATTTCCAGATCCTCGCGCTGCGCGAGCGCCTGACCCTCGCCCGCCGTTCCCTCGCCGACGCCGAGACGGTGCTGGAGGGCGTGCAGGCCCGCGCCCGGGTGGGCACGGCGAGCGAACTCGACGTGGCCCAGCAGCGCAGCCTCGTGGAGAGCGAGCGGGCGACCATCCCCGTGCTGGCCGACCAGCTGGTGCAGCGCACGACGGCGCTCGCGATCCTCGTCGGCGTGGCGCCGTCGGACCTCGCGGTGGAGGGGCGCGACATCGACGCGCTCTCGGTGCCCGTTCCGGCGGCGGGGCTGCCGGCCGACCTCCTGCGCCGGCGGCCGGACGTGGCGGCGGCGGAGGCCGACCTGATCGCGGCCGACCAGCGGCTGAAGGCGGCGATCGCGGCGAAGTATCCCGGCACGACGCTGACCGTGGGCCGCGGCTACGAGGCGGCGGTGCTGGCCGACCTGCTGAACCCCGTCTCGGCGCTGTTCTCGCTGGCGGCGAGCGTCGTCCAGCCGATCTTCGAGGGCGGGCGGCTCGAGGCGCAGGCGGACCTCGAGCGCGCGCGGATCGAGGAGCTGGCGCGGCTGTGGCAGCGCACGGTGATCCAGGCCTTCGGCGACGTGGAGAACGCCCTGTCGTCGATCGCCCGGGCGCAGGAGGAGATCACCGCCCGCCGCGCCGCACTCGCCGCGGCCCGGCTGGCCTTCGAGGCCGCCCAGTCCCGCTACCGGGCGGGGACGGTGGACACGATCACCGTGCTCGATACCCAGCGCAGCCTGTCCGACGCCGAGGACAACCTCGCGCAGGCGCGGCTTGCGTACCTGCGGGGC
>JBIJED010000564.1:0-2672 GCA_044343785.1 Azospirillales bacterium
ACCCGCCGAGCGCCACGAGCGTCCCGGCCCAGCGCGCCAGCCCGAGGCGGGCGCAGCGATCGACGACGGGGTCGAGCAGGTAGGCGATCGCGATGCCCAGCACGAAGGGGAGCAGCATCCCCGACAGGAGCCACAGGCTGGCGAGCGCGGCGGCGAGCGCCACGAGCCAGAAGCGCAGCGGCCGGTGTTCGCCGGCCGACATCATCGCACCGGGGGCGGAACGCGGGGCGGCGCGTTGAGGAGCTGCCACCCCTGGGCGAGATACACGGCGCCGGACGCCAGCGTCGTCGCTCCGGCGAGGAGGAAGAGCGGACGCACGAGGGGCTCGAACGACTCCAGTTCGAGACCCACGATCGCAAGGATGCCGCCTGCGAGAAGGATCTGCACGAGGGTGTTCACCTTGCTGATGAATGACGGCTGCATCACGACCGCGATCCGCAAGGTGTACAGCAGGAGGACGCCGCCGACGATCATGAAGTCGCGCGAGACGACCAGGACGACGAGCCAGGTCGGCAGGTGGCCGGCCTTTGCGAGCGCGAGGAAGGTGCAGACGAGGAGCGCCTTGTCGGCGACCGGGTCCAGATAGGCGCCGAGCGCGCTGCGGGCCCGCCAGAAGCGGGCGATGAAGCCGTCGACGCCGTCGGACGCCCCGGCGATCACGAACAGCCAGAACGCCCAGGTCATCTCCCCTTCGAGGATCAGCCAGACCTCGATCGGAACGGCGACGAGACGGCCGAGCGAGAGGAGGTTCGGGACATGCTGGATCACGGACCGGTGCCGGCCAGCGAAAGCGTCCAGGCGCCTCCGGCGCCGGCGTCGAGCTGGAGGCGGCGCTGGGCGAGGGCCGAGCGCAGCCGCTGGGTGTCGCCGCGGTAGTGCAGTTCGAGTTCGGCCGCGGAGCGGGTCAGCGAGAGGACGTTGGCCCGGCTGACCAGCGGCACGCCGGCGATGCGGCGCCGTACCTCGACCCATTCGCCGACGTCGGCGAAGTTCGTCGTCAGGAGGAGCGACGCCTCCGCCCCGGGGGCGACGGTCGTCTCCGCCCGCCAGTCCTCGTCGAAGCGTTCGGTCACCGCGCGCACCGCGCGGCCGAGGGTGTCCGGCCCGTCCGCGACGGGCACGGCGACCGCCTCGGAGGGTGCGGTGTCGCCGACGCGGACCCGCGTCACCGTCACGGTCGTGGCGCCCGCCGGCGCGGCGCCGTCCTCATGCAGCGGGAGGGCGACGACGGCCACGCTTCCGGCGCCGTACCGCCGGCCGATCGCGGACAGGGCCGCCGGATCCACCGCCGCCGCCTGCGCGGTCGTCACGTCCGCGACGTCCGCGAGGTCTCCGAACGGGACGAGGACCGGCACGAGCTGGTCGGCGAGCGGCGCCTGCTCCCACGCCTCCCGCCATGGGGTGCGGACATCCCACAGGACGGCGTCGCCCCCCTGGGTCGCGACGGGCAGGACGAGGACGGGCCGGCTCTCGGCCTCGGCGAAGGGAATGGACGCGTGGGTCAGCGCCTGCCGGACCGCAGGCGGGGAGAACCGCACCGCGAGGCGGGCGACGTAGCGCACCGCCGACGTCCGCTCCTCCTGCACCTCGATTCCCTGGACGAGGCGCGAGGCGTCGAGCCGATCCGCCCCGGCGGTCGAGCCCGACAGGCGCGCGACCAGTCGCCGCAGGGCCTCCTTCTGCGCCTCCGCGACCGCCTCCTCCCGCGCCGCGGCGGCGCTGGCGGCGGTCACGTCGACCGCGACGTCCCGCACCGTGAAGGGATCGGCGCGGACCGCGTGCGACGCGATCAGGATCGACATCCCCACCGCCACGGCCCCGAGGCGACGGGCGACGTATCGGGCAAGCGAAGGGAGCGCCATATGCAGGACCTTCCGGGATATGCTGACACCGTCGGGACCGGACGGCCGGTCGCGACGCCTACGACGATAACACCGCACCGCGCCCCCCGGCACGACGCGATGCGGGCGCGGGGGACGGCACGTGGAACGGCTCGCACTCGGCGTCCTGATATCGGGACGGGGCAGCAATCTCCAGGCCCTGATCGACGCCTGTGCGGACCCCGCGTTTCCGGCCCGGATCGCGGTGGTGCTCTCCAACCGGGCGGACGCGGGCGGCCTCGAGCGGGCGGCGGCGGCCGGGATCGCCTCGGCCGTCGTCGCCCACCGCGACCATCCCGACCGGGAAGGCTTCGAGCGGGCTGTCGACCGCGTGCTCCGCGACGCCGGGGTCGGGCTCGTCTGTCTCGCCGGCTTCATGCGCGTGCTCACCCCCTGGTTCGTGAACGCGTGGGCGGACCGGCTGATCAACATCCACCCCTCCCTGCTGCCCGCGTTCCCGGGTCTGGACACGCACCGTCGCGCGATCGAGGCGGGCGTCCGGTTCCACGGCTGCACGGTCCATTTCGTCAGGGCCGACGTCGACAGCGGGCCGATCGTCGTCCAGGCGGCGGTGCCGGTCCTGCAGGACGACGACGAGGCGCGCCTCGCGGCCCGCGTGCTCGCGTCCGAGCATCGCTGCTATCCCCTGGCCGTGCGCCTCGTGGCGGAGGGGCGGGTCCGGATCGTCGGCGGACGCGCGGTCGTGGAGGGCGCCGTGGCGCCGCCGGCCGCGGCGCTGAACCCGTGCGACCGCGCATCCGCTTGAAAACGCTGCGTGCGCACAGTACACCG
>JBIJED010000015.1:0-14016 GCA_044343785.1 Azospirillales bacterium
ACCGGGGAGGCGAGCATGGCAGGCCAGCAGCAGGCCGACGGCAGCGGTTTCGACGCGACGGGGCACCAGCGCGGCTGGGAGGGCTTCACGGTCTTCATGAAGTGGGGCGTGATCTCGGTCGTCGTCCTCCTCGTCCTGATGGCCCTCTTCCTGCTCTGACGGCGCCGGGCGCGGGGCCGATGGACAGCACCGCCCTCGCCGCCGCATTCGACGCGCTGGATGATTGCATCAGCGTCTGGGACCGGGACGGTCGCCTCGCCCACTGGAACCAAGCCTACCTCGACGTCCATCGCAGCATCGGGTTCGCCGTGGTGGCGGGAATGACGTTCGAGGACGTGCTCCGCGCCGGCCTCGACCTCGATCTCTACGACGTCGGCGATCTGTCGCCGGACGAATACGTCGCCGATCACGCGCGGCGGCGTCAGGCGACGGAGCCACGTGAATTCTCCCTGCGCGACGGGCGCTGGATGATCACCCGCACGCGGCGGACGGCCGACGGCGGTCTCATCAGCGTCACGACCGACATCACCCGCACCAAGACCCGCGAGGCCGCGCTGACCGCGGCCCGATCGACCGAGGCCCTGCTGACCGAGGAACTGCGGGCCGCGGCGAAGGATCTCGAACGGGCGCGGCTGGAGGCGGAGAACGCGCGCCTCAACGCCGAGGCCGCGAGCCGGGCGAAGACCCAGCTCATCGCCCGCGTGAGCCACGAGCTGCGCACGCCGCTCAACGCGATCATCGGCTTTTCGGAGATCCTCGAGCAGGAGCTGTTCGGCCCGCTCGGCGACGCCCGCTACGTGGACTATTCCAAGGACATCCACCAGAGCGGGGCCCACCTCCTCGTCCTGATCAACGACATCATCGACCTGTCGCGCCTGGAATCGGGCAGCTACAGGCTGGAGGATGCGCCGCTCGATCTCGCGCAGCCGATCGACGCGTCGATGCGGCTGGTCCGGCAGATGTCGATCCAGAAGAGCGTCGAGCTGATCAACGGCGGCGTCGAGGCGCCGTGGGTCATGGCGGACGAGCGGGCGCTGCGCCAGATCCTGATCAATCTCGTTTCGAACGCGGTGAAGTTCACCCGCAAGGGCGGCACCGTCCTCGTCCGGGCGGCAACGAGCGAGAACGGCGGCGTCGACATCATCGTCCGCGACACCGGCGTCGGCATCCCGCGCGACGACGTCGCCCGGCTGTTCGAGCCCTTCGCGCGGGCCAGCAACACCGAGACGGCGTCGGAGTCGGGAACGGGGCTGGGCCTCGCCATCGTGCGGTCCCTGACGGAACTGCTCGGCGGGAAGGTGACGATCGAAAGCGAGCTGGACGTGGGGACGACGGTGCGGGTGCGGCTGCCGGCGTCGCGCGTCATCGCCGGGGCCACCACGCTCAGGCCCTGGGCGGTGGGCGGCGCCTGAGGCACCGCCCGGTCCCGGTCAGGCGACGATCTCGGTCGCCGCGAAGAAGAACGCGATCTCCGTCGCCGCCGCCTCGGGACTGTCGGACCCGTGCGCCGAATTCGCCTCGATGCTCTCGGCGAACTCCTTGCGGATGGTGCCCGGCGCCGCGTTCGCGGGATTGGTGGCGCCCATGATGTCGCGGTTCTTCTGGATGGCGCCCTCGCCCTCCAGCACCTGCACGACGACGGGGCCCGACGTCATGAAGTCGACGAGGCTGCGGAAGAACGGCCGCTCCTTGTGGGCGCCGTAGAAGGCCTCGGCCTGGGCGGTCGTCAGACGCAGGCGCTTCTGCGCGACGATGCGCAGGCCGCCGTCCTCGAACTTGGTGTTGATCCTGCCGGTCAGGTTGCGCCGCGTGGCGTCCGGCTTGATGATGGAAAGGGTCCGTTCGACGGCCATGGCGCAGCGCGCTCCCGTGCTTCGGTGAGGGGGTTCGCAATCGGCGCGCGTTATAGCCGCAGCGCACAATGGCGGCAATGGCGAAGAGGATCGGCCACGTCGTCGGGTGGGGCGCGCCCTTCCCGGTCGTGCGCGCGCGACGACCGTGCTATCTCCCCCTCGCCATGATCCACATCCAGGACCTCACCTACCGGGTCGCCGGGCGCACGCTCATCGAGACGGCGAGCGTCACGATCCCGGGTGGCCACCGCGTCTCGCTCGTCGGGCGCAACGGCACGGGCAAGTCGACCCTGCTGAAGCTGATCGCGGGCGAACTCTCGCCCGACGCGGGCGCCATCCATCTGCCCGTCGGCTGCCGCGTCGGCATGGTCGCGCAGGAGGCGCCGGGCACCGACGCCACCCTCCTCGACACGGTGCTGGCCGCCGACGCGGAACGTTCGGCGCTGCTCGCCGAGGCGGAGACCGCGACCGATCCTGTCCGCATCGGCGAGATCCACGCCCGCCTCGTCGACATCGGCGCGCAGGCGGCACCGGCCCGCGCCGGGCGCATCCTGGCCGGCCTCGGGTTCGACGCCGAGGCGCAGCTGCGCCCGTGCAACGCGTTCTCCGGCGGGTGGCGCATGCGCGTCGCTCTGGCCGCCATCCTGTTCGCCGAGCCCGACCTCCTGCTGCTGGACGAGCCGACCAACCACCTCGACTTCGAGGCGACGATCTGGCTCACCGACTTCCTGAAGGCCTATCCGCACACGCTCGTCATCGTGAGCCACGACCGGGAGCTGCTGAACGCCGTCCCCACCACGACGGTCCACCTCGACCACGCCAAGCTCGTCGCCTATGCCGGGACCTACGACACCTTCGAGCGGACGCGGCAGGCGAACCTCGAGCGGCTGGAGGCGCAGAAGGCCAAGCAGGACCGCGAGCGGGCGCACATGCAGGCCTTCGTCGACCGGTTCCGCTACAAGGCGTCGAAGGCGCGCCAGGCGCAGAGCCGGCTGAAGATGCTGGAGCGGCTCGGACCCGCGATGGCGATCCCCCTGGATCCGGCGACGCCCTCGTTCGACTTCCCCTCGCCGGTCCCCCTCTCCCCGCCGCCCCTCACGCTCGACCGGGTGTCGATCGGCTACGGCGAGCGGACGGTGTTGCGCGGCCTCGACCTGCGCATCGACGAGGACGACCGCATCGCGCTCCTGGGGGCGAACGGCAACGGAAAGTCGACGCTGATCAAGCTTCTCGCGGGCCGGCTCGAGCCCATGGCGGGGGAGGTCGGGCGCTCTTCGAAGATGCGGGTCGGCTATTTCGCGCAGCACCAGACCGATGAACTCGACCTCGCGGCGACGGCGCTGGCCCACACCCAGCGGCTCATGCCCGGCCTGACCGAGGAGAGGGTGCGCGCGCACCTCGGCCGCTTCGGCTTCCCGCAGGCCAAGGCCGAAACCCGGATCGGCGACATGTCGGGCGGCGAGAAGGCGCGCCTCCTGTTCGCGCTGATGACGCGCGACGCACCGCACATCCTGCTCCTCGACGAGCCGACCAACCACCTCGACATCGACAGCCGGGCGGCGCTGGTGGAGGCGATCAACGGGTTCGCGGGCGCCGTCATCCTGATCAGCCACGACCCGCACCTGATCCGCCTCACCGCCGACCGGCTCTGGATCGTGGCCGACGGCGCCTGCCGGCCGTTCGACGGCGACCTCGACGACTACGAGCGCAGCCTGCTGGAGGCGGGCCGGAGCGCGCGCGCAGAGGCGCGCGCCGCCTCGGGCCAGGGCGTCCCGAACCGCAAGGACCAGCGGCGCTCGGCGGCCGAACAGCGGGCGCAGCTGGCACCGCTGCGCAAGCGCGCCCAGGAGGCGGAGAAGAGGGTCGACACGCTGACCGCGAAGCGGCGCGTCCTCGCCGAGCGGATGGCCGATCCCGCCCTCTACGACGGCCCGGTCGAGGGCGTGACGAAGCTCCAGATCGAACTGGGACAGGTCGAGCGCGACCTCGCCGACGCGGAGGAAGCCTGGCTCCTCGCCCAGGAGGAGCTGGAATCCGCCGTCACGAACGCGTAACAGGTTTCTGGGAACGTCGCCAACCATCGGCCCCTCCAGGGGGGCGAACGGAGTTTCGAGGACGCCCTGACCGTGACCAGCAATCCGTCCCTGGGCGAACCGCCCTCCGCCGCGGGCCTCTTCTTCCGCCGCTGGCTCGCCGATCCGCTCGGCATGGGGTCGATCATCCCCTCGTCGTCCGCGCTGCGCCGCGCGATCGCGCGCAACGTGCGGCGGACGGGCGACCAGATCGTGGTCGAGTTCGGCGGCGGGACGGGCGCCGTGACCAAGGGCCTGCTGGCGAACGGGATCCCCGGCGACCGCATCTGGTCGATCGAGATCGACGGCGAGCTCGCCCGCTTCCTGACGCACCTCTATCCCGCGGTGAACGTCGTCGAGGGCGACGCGCGGGAGGCCGACCGGCTGATCCCCGCACAGCACGTCGGCAATGTCGGGACCGTGATCGTCGGCATCCCGATGGTGATGCTGCCCCGGCCGTTGCAGACCGAGATCATCGACGCGATCTTCAGGATCATGCCGCCGGGATCGCGCTTCCTCCTGTATACCTACTGCATCACTTCGCCGCTGCCGCTGGCCGAACTGGGGCTGAAGGGCGAGCGGCTGGCCTGGACGCCGGCGAACTTTCCGCCCGCGTCCGTCTGGGGATACTGGCGCGCATGAGAAGATCGGGTCCCCTGGCGGCGCTCGTGGCGCTCCTCCCTCTGCTGGCCGCAATCGATGCGTCGGCGCAGACCGGAGCCTCCACGACCTCCTCGACCGCCACGGAGGCCCGCACCGTCCCGCCGACCCGGCCGCAGCCGGTGCCGACGGGGCCCCGGGCCGCCACGCAGCAGGCCGCCACGCAGCAGGCCGGGGTCGAGCGGCAGGTCCGGGACATGATCCTGCGCCAGGGTCGGATGCAGATGAACGCGCTGGTCCCCGGGTCGGGCCTCGTCCTGTCGCCGGACCGGTTCGACGACGACCCCGCATCACCCCCCGCGGCGATCGGACCACCGGTCCGCGTCGACGGGACACCGGCCGCGAAGGCCGAAGCCGCTGCGCCGCCGCGCCGGCCACCTCCCCGGCTCCAGCGGTTCAGGATGGGCGAACGGGCGAGCGAGCCTCTGGCCATGCGCCGCGCGGGCAACTACGGCTGGTGACGGCGGTGCCGGTCAGTCCTTCTTCGGTGCGCGGCGCAGCAGCGGATCCGTGAGCCCCGGCGGCAGAACGCCGAGGAGCCAGGCGGCCACGTAGGTCGGGAACGGAAACGCGATCCTCGCCCTGTTGCGGGCGATCCCCCGCGCGATGATGCCGGCCGCCCGGTCGGCCGGCATGAGGAAGGGCATCGGGAAGCGGTTCGCCGCCGTCATGCGCGAGACGACGTATCCGGGGCAGATCACCGACACCCCGACGCCACGGTCCGCCACCTCGCCCCGAAGCGCCTCGCCGTAGACCCGCACGGTGGCCTTGGACGCGCAGTAGGCCGGCGCGCCCGGAAATCCGCGGAACGACGCCAGCGACGACATCAGCGCCAGATGCCCCCGCCCCCGCCCGAGCATCGCCGGCAGCAGCGGATGGACCGTGTTGAACACGCCGTCCACGTTCACCGCGAAGATCGTCCGCACCTGTTCGGCGCTCTCGCCGCCCCGCCCCGTCCCGGCGGAGGTGCCGGCGTTGGCGATGCAGAGGTCGACCGGGGCCGCCGCATCCACCTCGGCCAGCCATGTCGCCATCGCGTTCCGGTCGGCGACGTCGACGAGGCCGGTCACGACCGTGGCCCCGGCCGCGCGGCAGGCGTCGGCGACCTGCGCGAGCCGCTCTCCGTCGCGGCCGGTGAGCGCCAGCGAGACGCCGGGCGCGGCGTAGAGGCGGGCGAGCGCCTCGCCGATTCCGCTGGATGCGCCGGTCACCACGATCGAGGAGAAGAGCCCGCCATGCATCGCCATCCTTCGGGGCCCTTCGCTTGTTGCCGACCGATCGGGAGGATATAACGACGCCGCATCCCACAGACGAGGCCGCGTTGCCCGCCCTCCCGCCGATTTCCAGCATGACCGGCTTCGCGCGGGTCGAGGGCGCCGTCGCCGGCCAATCCTGGGCGATCGAGATCAAGAGCGTGAACGGCAAGGGGCTCGACGTGCGCTGCCGCGCGCCGGTCGGCTTCGATGCGGTCGAGGCGACGGTGCGCACACTGGCGGCGCAGCGGCTGAAGCGCGGTTCGGTGACGGTCGGCGTCACCGTGTCCCGCGACGGTGCGACGGGCCAGATCCGGATCAACCGGCCGCTCCTCGACGAGGTGCTGGCGCTGGCGCGCGAGATCGAGGCGGCGGGCGCCGCCCCGCCCCGGATCGACGCCCTCCTCGCCGTCCGCGGCGTGATCGACGCCGGCGAGGAGGTCCCGGGGCGCGAACAACGCGCCGCGGTCGAGGCGGCGCTCGCGGCGGCGGCCGGCGCCGCGCTCGAACGGCTGGCCGCCGTGCGGATCGCCGAGGGTGCCCAGCTCGCGGCGCTGCTGGCGGGCCACGTCGAGACGAGCGAGGCCCTCGCGGGGCAGGCGGCGGCTGCGGCGGCGACCCAGCCGGAGACGCTGCGCGCCCGGCTGAAGGCGCAGGTCGCGGACATCCTGGGGCAGGTCCCCTCGCTTCCGCCCGAGCGGGTGGCGCAGGAGGTGGCGCTTCTGGTCGCGCGCGGGGACGTGCGGGAGGAGATCGACCGGCTGCGCGCGCATGTCGAGGGCGCCCGTGCGCTGCTGGGCGAGGGCGGTGCCGTCGGCCGGCGCCTCGACTTCCTCTGTCAGGAGTTCAACCGCGAGGCCAATACGCTCTGCTCCAAGTCGACCGACGTCGCGCTCACGCGGATCGGCCTCGACCTCAAGGCGGCGATCGAGCAGCTCCGCGAGCAGGTGCAGAACGTCGAATGACCCTCCGTCCCGCCACCCTCGCCGGGCCCGTCCGCCGCCGCGGCCTGATGTTCGTCCTCTCCTCGCCGTCCGGTGCCGGCAAGACGTCGATCTCCCGCCGGCTTCTGGAACGCCACCGGGACATCAGCCTCTCCGTTTCGGTGACGACGCGGGCGCCGCGGCCGGGCGAGGTGGACGGTGTCCATTATCATTTCATCGACCGCCCGGCTTTCGAACGGATGGCCGCGAACGGCGACCTGCTGGAGCACGCCGAGGTGTTCGGCCGGCACTACGGAACGCCCCGGGGTCCGGTCGAGGCGGCCCTGGCCGACGGCCGCGACGTGCTGTTCGACATCGACTGGCAGGGCACGCAGCAGCTGGCCGAGAGCGCGCGCGACGACCTCGTCGCCGTCTTCATCCTGCCGCCGACGGCCGCCGAACTCGAACGGCGCCTCAGGACCCGGGCGCAGGACAGCGACGAGGAGATCGCGCGGCGCATGTCGAAGGCCGCGGGCGAGATGAGCCACTGGCCCGAGTACGATTACGTCATCGTCAACGCTGACTTCGAGACGAGCGTGGCGCAGACCGAGGCGATCCTGACGGCCGAGCGGCTGCGCCGCCGCCGGCTGATCGGCCTCGGGGATTTCGTGCGTTCGCTCAGCCCGCCGGCCTGATCGCGTCGACCGCCCGCGCGAGTGCTGCGAACCCCTCCACCCCGATCTCCTCCGCCCGGGCGGTTCCCGGGAGCCCAGCCGCAGCCAGCAGCGCCTCCGCGTCGCCGAGCGCGCGCAGGCTCTGGCGGAGCATCTTCCGGCGCTGTCCGAACGCGGCCGCGGTGACCGCCTCCATCGTGGCCCATCGTGCCTCGGCCGGTGCGGCTCGGGGCACCAGATGCACGACCGCCGACGCCACCTTGGGCGGCGGGACGAAGGCGCGGGCCGGGAGGCGGAACAGGATCCGCGCCTCCGCCCTCCAGCCCGCGATCACCGAGAGCCGCCCGAAGGTCTTCGATCCCGGGGCGGCGACGATGCGCTCGGCCACCTCCTCCTGGAACATCAGCGTGAGCGAGCGCCACGCGTCCATGCGGCGCAGCCAGCCCAGCAGAAGCTGGGTCCCGACGTTGTAGGGCAGGTTCGCGATCACCACCCGGGGGGCCGGAAGAAGGTCCGCCCCGTCGACCGTCATCGCGTCCGCTTCCAGCAAGCGCAGCCGGCCCTCCGACGCCCCGACCAGATCGGCCAGCGCGCCGACGCAGCGTGCGTCGCGCTCTACGGCCAGCAGGGTGGCCGGTTCCGCCTCCAGGATCGCCCGCGTCAGCCCGCCGGGCCCCGGCCCGACCTCCATCACGTGGACGCCGTCGAGCCCGCCGACGGCGCGCACGATCCGCCGCGTGACGTTGAGGTCGAGCAGGAAGTGCTGCCCCAGCGCCTTCCGGGCGTCGAGCCCGGCCGCCGCGATGACCGACCGCAGCGGTGCCAGCGCCGCGATGCGCGCCGCCGCCGCCGTCAGATGCGGATGTCCACGAAGGCGGCACGCCGGAGATCGCGCAGCAACCGCCGCGCCGCCAGCTCGATCCGCTCGTTGACGAGCGTCTGTTCGATCTGCTCGCGGGTCGGCTTGGTCGCCGCGATCTCCCGACGCTCGCACAAGACGACGATCAGCGAGCCGCGCGCCGACCGCTCGGCCATGGTCGCCCGACCGGGCCTGAGGCCGCCCAGCAGGCGGGACAGGGCGGCCGGGACCTGCCCGTCCATCGCCGTCTGCACCGGCTCCGCCGTCGCGCCCGCCGTCCGCACGGCGGCATCGACGCTCTCGCAGCCGTTGATGCGGCCGATCAGGTCGGTCTCCTTCTGGGCGAGGTCCAGAAGTTCGAACGCGCCCAGCTGCCGCGGCGCCGGGATCACGACCTGCCGCCAGGAGAATTCGGTTCCCGACGGTTGCCCGTAGCCGGCGATCCGCCGGTCGCGCAGGAAGAGGATGTGCCAGCCGCCGGCCGACCGGGTGGGGCGGGAGACCTGTCCGGACTGGATCGCGGCGAGGACCTCGTCGAGTTCCTGGGCCAGCTGTCCCTGCTGGATCCAGCCGAGGTCTCCTCCCGTGGCGGCACCCGCCGACTGGGAGAACTGTCGCGCCACCTGCGGGAAGCTGGCCGCGCCCTGGCGCATCTGCTCGTAGAGCCGGTCCGCGAGCGCGCGGACCTCGCCCTCCTGCTCCGGGCGGTCGACGGAGAGGTAGATCTCGGCGACGAGATATTCGGGCTTGCCGACGTTCTCCTCGAGCTGGCGGAGTGCCGCGTCGACGTCCTCCTCGCCCACCTGCGAGGCAGGGCCGAAGCGACGCTGGATGAGGCGCAGCCAGCCGATGTTGGCGCGGACCTGGTTCTCCATGGTCGAGAGCGGAATGCCGTTCTGGTCCAGCATCCGCCGGAGCTGGTCGACCGACATGCGGTTCTGCCCGGCGATGGACGCCACGCCCCGCTGGACGTCCTCGGCGGAGACGAGGAGATTGGCGCGCCGCGCCTCCTGCCGCTGCAAGGCCTCGTCCACGAGGCCGCGGATCACCTGCGGGCGGATGCGCTCGCGCGTTTCGGGCGTCTCTGGCAGGCCGCTCGAGAGCAGGATCAGCTTCTCGCGCGACTGCAGATCGGTCAGCGAGATCGCCTCGTCGTTCACGACCGCGGCCGCCCGCTCCAGCACCTGGCCGCCCCGCTGCGCGGCGGCGGGTGCGGCGGCCATCAGAACCGCGGCGACGAACAGCAGGACACGCACCATCGGACCCCCACTTCCCGACCGATCCGACGACGGATCGGCGCGACACGACAATACCGGACCGGCGCCGGTCATCCGTCTTCCAGATGGAGGATCGCCGCCGTCGCGATCAAGAGGCTGGCGAGCGCCGGCGCCCAGGCCGCGACGACCACCGGCAGCGTCTGCGACCCGCCGAGCGCCAGGACCACGTCGCGGACGAGGAAAAGCAGGAAACCGGCGACGATGCCACAGATAATCATGAACAGCGTGCTGCCGCGCCGCGACATGCGCAGCGTGAAGATGGCGGCGAACAGCACCATCGTGGCGAAGACGACGGGCTGCGACAGCATCGACTGGTAATAGAGCCGGTGCCGCAGGCCCGAGAGGCCGGCCGCCTCGAGCTGTTCGATGAAGGCCGGCAGGTCCCAGAAGCCGATCGTCTCGGGCGGGGCGAAGCTGCTCTCGATCCGGTCCATGGTCAGGTCGGACGGAAGCCGGTACTCCGCGACCCGCTCCGGCGGGGCGCCCTCGCGGTGGACCCAGGCGTCGCGAATCCGCCACTGCCCGTTCTCCAGCACGCCCCCCGCGCCCTCGATCCGCAGGGCGATGCGGCTGAAGTCGCGCAGGACGAGGATGGTGATCGGCCGTAACTCGCGCTCCGGCCCGACGATCGTCTCGGCGCGGATGAGCGCCTGTCCCCCGCCCTCCTCGACCTGGGAGAGCCAGATGCCGGAGCGCCCCACCTCGATGAGGCTGGCGCGCCCCTGGAGATAACGGCTCTCCAGCTGCTCGAACCGTCCGAGCATCCCCGCGCCCATGGGGTTCAGGACGAGGATCTGGAGAACGCCGATCATCGCCGCCGCCGCGATCACCGGGCTCAGGAACTGCCACGCCGACACCCCGTAGGCGCGCACCACGACGAGTTCGCGCGTCCGCGTCAGCTTCCAGAACAGGAACATCGCGGAGAAGAGGATCGCGAAGGGCACCAGCTGGAAACCGATCTCGGGCAGCTTCAGGAGCGTCATGAGCGCGACGATGCCGACCGGCACCTCGCGGTTGGCCGACCGCCGCAGCAGCTCGACCCCGTCCAGCACCATGATCAGCACGAAGAGCCCCGCGAGCGTCGCGAGGAACAGCACGAGGTACTGGCGGAAGAGATAACGGAAGAGCGTCGACGCCGGCGTCATGCGCACCGCCCGGATTTCGGGACCGCCGCAGCTTGACAGCACGCCGGTGCTGTTCTTTATCGCCCGGAGGCCCGCGCGGCAACCTCGCCGACGTCCCACCCGCTCCGCCACCCCACCCCGAGGTCCCCCCATGAAGGTCGCCTTCGCCGAACCCGTCCTGCCGAAGTCCGGCACGCTCGTCGCCCTGTGCCTGGAGGACCGCCAGCTCTCGGCGACCGCCCGGTCGATCGACGAGGCGAACGGCGAGCTCGTCGGCCGCGCGATGGCGTCGAGCCGGTTCCAGGGGAAGGCGAACGAGGTGCTCGCCGTGACGCTTCCGGCCGGGGCCGGTCCCGACGGCGTCCTCCTCGTCGGGCTGGGCAAGGCGGCGAAGGTCGACGAGCTGGTCGCGCAGGCGGCCGGCGGAACCGTGCTGGGCGCGCTCAACCGCGCCGGCCTGTCCGAGGCCGCCGTCGCGGTCGACGCGCTTGCGGAGGTGCCACTCGCCGCGGGCACGCTGGCGGCCGAGATGGCCTTCGGCGCCCGCCTCGCCTCCTACCGGTTCGACCGCTACAAGACCAAGGAGAAGAAGGACGCCAAGCCGACGCTCAAGAAGCTCTCGTTCGGCGTCGAGGGCGCGGCGGCGGCGAAGAAGCTCTGGGCCCGGCTCGACAAGGTGGCCGACGGCGTGTTCCTGACGCGCGACCTCGTCAACGAGCCGGCGAACGTGATCTATCCCGAGACGCTGGCCGACCGCTGCAAGGCGCTGACGGACCTGGGCGTCGAGGTCGAGATCCTGGACGAGCGCCAGATGCTGAAGCTCGGCATGGGCGCGCTGCTCGGCGTCTCGCAGGGGTCCGCCCGGCCGCCGCGGATGATCGTGATGACGTGGAACGGCGCCTCCGGCGACGGCAAGGACCCGATCGCGCTCGTCGGCAAGGGCGTGACGTTCGACACCGGCGGCATCTCGCTGAAGCCGGGTGCGGGCATGTGGGACATGAAGTGGGACATGGCGGGTGCCGGCGCGGTCGTCGGCGCCATGGCCGCGATCGCCGGGCGGAAGGCGAAGGCGAACGTCGTGGGCGTGGTCGGCGCGGTGGAGAACATGCCCTCCGGCACGGCCCAGCGCCCGGGCGACATCGTGCGTTCCATGTCGGGCCAGACGATCGAGGTTCTGAACACCGACGCCGAGGGTCGCCTCGTGCTGGCGGACGCGATCTGGTACACGCAGCAGACCTTCAAGCCGAAGCTGATCGTCGACCTCGCGACCCTCACCGGCGCCATCATGATCGCGCTGGGCAGCGAGAACGCCGGCCTGTTCGCCAACGACGACGCGCTGGCCGGAAAGCTGACCGCAGCCGGGAACAAGGTGGGCGAGAAGGTCTGGCGCATGCCGCTGTCGGACGCCTACGACCGCATGATCGACGCGGACCAGGCCGACATGAAGAACATCGCGGGCGAGCGCTTCGCGGGCGCCACCGTCGGCGCCCAGTTCATCGGCCGGTTCGTCAAGGACGTGCCCTGGGCGCACCTCGACGTCGCGGGCGTCGTCTGGAGCGGGAAGGACGCCCCGACCGCGCCGAAGGGGGCCACCGGCTACGGCGTGCGCCTCCTCGACCGGCTCGTCGCCGACATGGAGGGCTGACCCGCGGGTCCGGATGGCCGATCTCCGCTTCTACCATCTCCAGCGCCGGGGGCTCGACGACGTCCTGCCTCCCCTTCTGGAGCGCATCCTGGAGCGCGGCCATCGGATCGTGGTGCGTCTCGGTTCGGCCGAGCGGGTCACGGCGATGGACCAGCACCTGTGGACGTGGCGGCCGGAGAGCTTCCTGCCCCACGGGACGCGCGCGGACGGCGATCCGGCCCGCCAGCCGGTCCTCCTCACGGACCACGAGGGCAACCCCGGCGAGGCCGACGTGCTGGTGCTGGCCGACGGCGCATGGACGGACGCGCTCGACGGGTTCGCCATCGTCTGCGTGATCTTCGACGGGAACGACGGCCCGGCGCTGGCCGCCGCGCGCGAGAACTGGCGTCGCGCGCGGGAGGCGGGGCACGCGCTCACCTACTGGCAGCAGGGGGAACGCGGCGGGTGGGAGAAGCGGGCGTGACCGCCCCGCCGCCCCCGGCCCTCGACCTCGAGACCTTCCTGCCCTACCGGCTCTCGGTGCTGGCCAACCGGGTCAGCCGCGCCCTGGCCGACGTCTATGAGGACCGTTTCGGGATCACGCCCTCGGAATGGCGGCTGATCGCGATCCTGGCCCGGTTCGGGCCGATGTGCGCCAACGGCGTCTGCGACCGGTCGGCGATGGACAAGGTGCAGGTCAGCCGGGCGGTCGCCCGGGCGCAGACCGCGGGCCTCGTCGACCGCCGCATCGACGGGGAGGACCGGCGCCGGTCCGTCCTGTCGCTGACCGAGCACGGACGCGCGGTGCACGACCGGATCGTGCCCCTGGCCCGTGAGGTGGAGGCCCGGCTTCTGGACGGCCTCGACACGGGCGAACGGGCGCAGCTGTCCGATCTGATCGGCCGGCTGGGCCGGCGCGCGGCCGACCTCGGGGGCGGGGACGGGGGTGATCCGGACTGACCGCACGTCCCGCGCGGGTTGCCCGACGGGCGGGGGTGGTGTAAGCAGCCCCACGCCCCGCAACCGACCCGGATCCGACGCCGTGCCCGCCGAGCCCTCGGTCCTGATCCTGAACGGTCCGAACCTGAACATGCTGGGCGTCCGGGAACCGGACGTCTACGGTTCCGAGACGCTGGCCGACATCGAGGCGGCCTGCCTCGAGCGGGCCTCCGACCTCGGCCTGACGGTCGAGTTCAAGCAGTCGGGCGAGCTTGTCACCTGGATACAGGCCGCCCGGGTGGAGCACGACGGGATCATCATCAACCCCGCCGCCTACACCCATACGTCGGTGGCGCTCCTCGACGCCTTGGTCCTGACGCAATTGCCGGTGATCGAGGTGCATCTGAGCAACGTCCACCGGCGCGAGGCCTTCCGCCATCACTCCTACGTCTCCCAGGCGGCGAAGGGCGTGATCTGCGGCCTCGGCAGCCACGGCTATCTTCTGGCGCTCGACGCCATGGCCCGCATCATCGAAGACGACGTCTGAGCACCCGCCCGTGCCCCGCGGCGCACCGGGTCGAACCCACGGATCGACAATGGCCAGTTTCGACATCAACGACGACTTCGTGCGCCGTCTGGCGCGGCTTCTGGACGAGACCGGTCTGACGGAGATCGAACTCGCCGAGGGGCAGAAGCGCATCCGGGTCACCCGTGCCGTGGTGCCGGCCGCGATGATCGCCGCGGCGCCGGCGCCGACG
>JBIJED010000528.1:0-2945 GCA_044343785.1 Azospirillales bacterium
CGTCCTGCTCGGTCAGCTGGTTCTGCTGGAGCACGAACCGGAACTGCGCGGCGCTGAACCGGCCGGTCGCGTCGCGGAAGGCGGGGATCTCGGTGATCTCGGTCCGGACCAGCTCGTCGCTCACCCGGAGCCCCAGGCGCTTGGCCGTCTCGTCGAACAGCGCGTCGCGGACGAGGCCGTCGAGCGCCTGGTCCACGAGGCCGAACTGGCGGGCCTGCTCGATGTCGAACGCCGGACCGAACGCCTGCCGGTACTGGGCCACGAGGTCGCGGAAGGCCCGGTCGAGCTGGATCGACGTCACCTTGGTGTCGCCGACGGTGGCGACGTTCGGCTGGACGCTGCGCTGGGTGAAGATGTCGCCGATGCCCCACACCGCGAAGCTGAGGATCAGCATCGCGAACAGGGCCTTGGCGACCCACGAGGCGACCTTGCTTCGGATGGCTTGCAGCATGGGCGGACGGTCCGTGCTCCGGGGCAGTCGCGGGATGCGGGCCTCAGCCGGCGGGCGCGCACTATAGGAACGGGGGGATGGCGCGGCAACGCCCAATTGCCGGGCCGGCCGGCCCTTGCTAGACCGACGGCGCCGACCGTCCGCAGACTGTCCGCACACCGACCGGAGAGGACCCATGGGCCGCCGAACGCTGATCGCCGGAAACTGGAAGATGAACGGATTGCGCGCCGACGGGACCGCGCTCGCCGCCGCATTGGCGGCCGACAGCGGCGCCGGGCCGAAGGTCGACGTGCTGGTCTGTCCGCCGGCCACGCTCCTGGCACCGGTCGCGGCCGCGCTGGCGGGCGGCCGTGTCGCCATGGGGGGGCAGGACTGCCACGCGAAGGCGTCCGGCGCGCACACGGGCGACGTCTCAGCGGCGATGCTGGCCGACGCCGGCTGCACGTTCGTCATCCTCGGCCATTCGGAGCGCCGGCAGGACCACGGGGAGACGGACGCGACCGTGCGCGCCAAGGCCGTGGCGGCCCGAGCGGCCGGCCTCGTGGCGATCGTCTGCGTCGGCGAGACCGAGGCCGAACGCACGGCCGGCCGCCACCTCGATGTCGTCGCGGCCCAGATCGCCGGATCGGTGGCCGACGACGCGACGGCGGCCGACACCGTCGTGGCGTACGAGCCGGTCTGGGCCATCGGCACGGGGCGGACGGCGACGGTCGACGACATCGCAGCCATGCATGCCCACATCCGCGCCCTTCTGGCGCGCCGGCTTGCATCGGGCGGCGACGTCCGCATCTTGTACGGCGGGTCCGTGAAGCCCGGGAACGCAGCCGAGATCATGGCCGTCGCCGACGTCGACGGCGCGCTGGTCGGCGGGGCGAGCCTGAAGGCGGAGGACTTCCGGGCGATCGTGCGCAGTTGCGGCTAGCGGCGCGGGGCCCGTTCGGATAAACCACGCAACCGGCGCCGGCCTCGTGGATCGGCGCCGTCGTGCGTTCGAGAAGGCCGTCGCCATGGAAGCCGTCATCCTCGTCATCCACCTGCTGATCGCCGCGGCGCTGGTCGGCGTCGTCCTGATCCAGCGTTCGGAGGGCGGCGGCCTCGGGATCGGCGGCGGCGGGTCGTCGGGCGGCTTCATGAGCGCGCGCGGGACCACCAATCTCCTCACGCGGACGACGGCGATCCTGGCGGCTGCGTTCATGGTGACGAGCCTCGTGCTCGCGGTGCTCGCGGGGAGCCATTCGGGTCCGCGGTCCATCATCGACACGCTTCCGGCCGTTCCGCCTCCCGGGCAGACCGCGCCGCTGCCGGCGGCCCCGTCCGCCCCCGCCCCGACTCAGACCCCGTCCGCGCCGCTTCGTTGAGAAGCGGGTCAAGCGAACTGTTAGGGTGCCGAAGCGACCGCACTTGCGGTAGGGTCCAGGTCCATGACGCGGTTCATCTTCATCACCGGCGGCGTGGTTTCGTCGTTGGGCAAGGGGCTCGCGTCCGCGGCCCTCGGCGCCCTTCTCCAGGCTCGCGGCTAC
Organism: Azospirillales bacterium; assembly: GCA_044343785.1. GTDB lineage: Bacteria > Pseudomonadota > Alphaproteobacteria > Azospirillales > Azospirillaceae > CANGXM01. The sequence continues at coordinate 1,972 of JBIJED010000528.1, forward strand.
ACCGTTCGCCTCCGCAAGCTCGACCCCTACCTCAACGTCGATCCGGGCACGATGAGCCCGTATCAGCACGGTGAGGTCTTCGTCACCGACGACGGGGCCGAAACCGATCTCGACCTCGGCCACTATGAACGCTTCACCGGCGTCTCCGCCCGGCGCAGCGACAACGTGACGACGGGGCGCATCTATTCGACCGTCATCGCCAAGGAACGGCACGGCGACTATCTGGGCGCGACGGTCCAGGTCATTCCGCACATCACCGACCAGATCAAGGAGTTCGTCCGCGCCGACCTGAACGGCGAGGACTTCGTGCTCGTCGAGATCGGCGGCACCGTCGGCGACATCGAGAGCCTGCCGTTCCTCGAGGCGATCCGCCAGATGGGGAACGAACTCGGGCATGAGCGCGCACTCTTCGTCCACCTCACGCTGCTGCCCTACATCCCGACCGCGGGCGAGCTGAAGACCAAGCCGACCCAGCACTCGGTCAAGGAGCTTCTGTCCGTCGGCATCCAGCCGCAGATGCTGCTCTGCCGGGCGGACCGGGACATTCCCGAGTCGGAGCGGCGCAAGATCGCGCTGTTCTGCAACATCCGCCAGGAGTGCGTGATCGCGGCGCTCGACGTGGACACGATCTACGCCGTGCCGATCAGCTATCACGAGCAGGGCTTCGACCGGGAGGTGCTCCGCCACTTCCGCATGCCGCACGAGCGCGAGCCGGACCTGAAGCGCTGGCACGACATCTGCCGCACGATCCGCCATCCCGAAGGGGAGGTGCAGATCGCGGTGGTGGGCAAGTACACCGCACTGATCGACAGCTACAAGTCGCTGGCCGAGGCGCTGATCCACGGCGGGATCGCGAACGGCGTCCGCGTGAAGCTGAACTGGATGGACAGCCAGATCTTCGAGAGCGAGGACGCGGTCCAGCACCTGGAGAACGTCCACGGCATCCTCGTGCCCGGCGGGTTCGGCGAGCGCGG
>JBIJED010000244.1:0-5153 GCA_044343785.1 Azospirillales bacterium
GAGCGTCTCGGCCGGCCCGGCGACGCCGGCGGCGATGCGCAGGGCGTGGGCGGTCGACCCGTACTCGTCCGCGTCGCCGTGGATCGCGAGCACGGGGCAGCGGACGCGGGCGAGGTCGGCGTCGAGCGTCCAGCCGGCGAAGGCGGGGGAGAGCCAGGTGCCGATCCAGGCGTCCAGCGCCCAGCCGGTGTTCCGGCCGTGGTGGCGCGCGAGCCGCGCCCGCTGCGCCGGATCGCGGAACGCCGCCTCGGCCGCGCGGATGCCGTCGCGCGTACGGTCCTCGACGAAGGACTGCGCCGCCATCGTGACGACCGCCCGCACCCGGTCCGGCAGGCGGGCCGCCGCGGCGACGGCCATCGCGCCGCCGACGCTGTGCCCGACGAGGACCATCGGGCCGATGCCCAGCGCCGCGCACACGGGCAGGAGGCCCGCCTCCGCCTCCCCGCCGACGAACCCGTCCGGCAGGGGGCCGGGGTGCGGGTCCGACAGGCCGAAGCCCAGGCGGTCCCACGCGATCACGCGGCGCCCGCACACCGCGGCGAGCACGCCGGGGAAATCGCGCCAGAGGGCGACGCAACCGAGCGAATCGTGGATCAGCACGATGTCGCCCGTCCCCTCGCCCGCGCCCCCGCCCGCCAGCCGCCACGACCGCGCGAACAGGGATCCGGCCGGCGTGGCGATCCGGTGGTCGGCGGTCTCGGGGCTCATGGGGCAGGTCTCCAGGGTTCGGCGGCACCGGTGGCCGGCCGGCGGCCGCGACGCTCCGGCGGCCGCGCCATCCGCACGGCGGAATGATTTTCCAGTTTGCGCACAGAATTCGCCATCCCGCTGCTTTTCGCCCTGCCACGGGGGTGTGCCCGCAGGGCGAAAGGACCGGACCCTCGCTCTTCTCGATCGATCCCGGAATGCATCCGGTCCGTGCGTCGCGGCCGTTCCGCGTCCGGCGCATCCATCCGGGGGCGCATCTGGCGACCGCGACGACCGGGGGGTCGCAGGGCCCGGCATGATCGACCACGCCCACCTGGCCGCGGGGATCACCATCCCCCTGTCCGCGCACAAGGACGACGCGATCGTCAGCTGCGTCCGGCACGGGACCCTGCTGCACCGGGACCGCACGAAGACGATCCCCGCGGTGACGCCGGAACGGCTGATGGTGATGAACGCCGGCCAGGGCTTCCGCCACGAGGAGCGCGCGAGACCGTCGCCGACAGGTTCCCGACAGCATCCCGGCGGATGGTCGGCGCTTCGCAACGATGGAGCGTCCGGCGATGCCGCACACCGTCCACCCGTCCCGCCACCTTTCCGTCCCGCCCCGCCGCGGCCCTCTCGCGGGCCTCGCGCTCGCCGCCCTCCTGGCGGTCGCCGTCCCGTCGTCGGCCGAGGCCGAGGAGAACAAGCTGATCATCGGCCTCGGCGCCGAATACGGGCCCGTGTTCCCGGGCTCCTCGAAGTCCGGCGTCAATCCCGTGCCGTTCGTGAACGCGCGCTGGAACGCCCTCTTCATCGACCGCCGCGGCCTCGGCGTCGACCTCACGCACGACGCGGGCGCCCTGTCCTACCGCTTCGGTCTCGCCCTCGGGCTGGGCGAGGGGCGCGACGACAACGACGACGACCGCATCCGCGGGCTGGGCGACGTGGACCGGTCGATCGAGGCGAAGGGCTTCTTCGAGGTGGAGGTCTCCGACTTCACCGTGGGCCTCACCATCGCCCAGGACGTCGGCTCCGGGCACGAGGGCCGCTACGTCGACCTGGAGGCCGAGCAGTCCTTCGATCTCACCCCGTCGCTCGAACTGTCCGTCGGACCGCGCCTGCGCTGGGCCGACCGCCGCTATTCCAAGGCCTTCTTCGGCGTCGACGCGGCCCAGTCGCGCCGGTCGGGCCTCGCGCGGTACACGGCCGGCAGCGGCTTCGTCGGCGCGGAGCTGGAGGCGGGCCTACGCTACGCGATCTCCGACCGCTGGTCGACCAACGTCTCGGTCGGCGTCGGCCGCCTGTTGGGCGACGCGGCGTCGAGCCCGGTCTCGAAATCCGACACCTACCTGACGCTGGCGACCGGCGTCGCCTACCGCTTCTGAGGAGCCCGCCATGATCGCGTTCAGCCTTCGGCCGCCCCAACGACCGTCGGGGCCCGTCGCCCTCCTCCTCCTCGCGACCGCGCTCGCGTCGGCGGCCCTGCTGCTGATCCTGCCGATGATGGCGTGGGGCGCCGACGGCCCCCCGCGCCCGCACTTCGACGGGCGGGTTCCCATGCGCGACGGGACCGGCCTGTGGACCCTCGTCCACCTGCCCGACGGGCCCGGGCCCCATCCCGCCATCCTGGTCCGCACCCCCTACGGCCTGCCGACGGCGCCGCCGGGCGGCCTCGGCGGGGAGGGCGACGACCCGGCGGCGATCATGGCCGCGTGGCGGCCGGTGCTCGACCGCGGCTATGCGGTCGTCATGCAGGCGATCCGCGGGCGCCAGACGTCCGGCGGGATCGACCGGATGTTCGCCGGCGAACGGGCGGACGGGGCCGACGCGATCGCCTGGATCGCGGCGCAGGCCTGGAGCGACGGGCGCGTCGGCATCGCCGGCGACAGCGCCGACGGCTTCACGGGCCTGCTGGCCGCCGCCGCAAGACCGCCGGCGCTGCGCTCCGGCTTCTTCCAGGCGACGTGCGGGGACCTCTTGACCCACGGCATCGTCCGGCGGACGGGCGGCCTGCAGATCGAGACGCTCGTCCCCTGGCTCCTGATGCAGGCCGACGACGCCGGGCCGGATCAGGCGGCGCTCACGGGGACCCAGGCCGAACGGGCCGCCGCCGTCGGCGCCGGCAAGGGGCTCGCGCGGCGCCTGCTGTCCGGCGCGGCGGAGCCCGCGGACTGGACGCCGCGCCCGCTGGCGGCGCACCCCCTCCTCTCCCGCGTCCAGCCGCACTGGGGCGCGTTCGTGTCCGAGGCCGGCTACGCCGCCGCGCGGGCGCACCTCGACGCCGGCGCCGACGTGGCGGTGCCGGTGCTCCACGTCGGGCTCTGGCAGGACACCTTCGCCGACTGCACGCTCGAGACGTTCCGCCGGATCCAGGCCCGCCACGGGAACCAGAAGCTGATCATGTTCCAGGGCACCCATTACGACATCGACGAGCCGGCGCTGTGGGGCGGCTCGCCGATGCTCGACTGGTTCGACCAGACGGTGCGGGGCATCGACCGGGGGGTGACGGCGTGGCCCGTGGTCCGGTTCGACCTGCCCGGCACCGGCGGCGGCCCGCCCGAGACCCGGACAGCCGGGGCGTGGCCGCCGGCGGGCACCGTGCCGCTCGTGCGCCATCTCGGGCCCGACGGTCGGCTCGCGGCCGATGCCCCCCGGGCCCCGGCGACGCTGGGGGGCTGGACCGTGCGCCCTGCGGCGCCGGTTCCGACCGTGGGCGGCCGCAACCTCGTCGTCCCGGCCGGGACGCTGGACCAGGCGCCGCTGGCGGGGCGGGCCGACGTGCTGGTGTTCCGCGACGACGCCCTGACGGCGCCGCTGGTCCTCGCCGGGCCGGTGAGCCTGACGGTCGAACTCGCGGCGACGGCGCCGGACGCGGATCTCGTCGTGCGTCTGGTCGAGGCGAAGGCGGACGGCGTCCTGCGGCTGGTCGCCGAGAACCTCGCCCGCGCCCGCTACCGCGACGGCCGCGAGGCGCCCTCCCCGCTCACGCCCGGCAACCCGGTCGTCCTGACGGTGGAGGTCGGGCAGGTGGCCGACCGGCTGGCGGCGGGGAGCCGGCTGGAGGTCCACCTCTCCGGCTCGAACGCCCCGCGCTGGGACGTCAACCCGCACCGGGCGGGCGACCCGGCGCTGGCCGACGGCGCCGACCCGGTGGCGACCACGCTGATGACGGGGCCGCGGACGCCCGCCCGGCTGCTGGTCACCGTGCTCCCGGATCGTCGCTGACGACGGGACCGTCGCCGGCGAGGGCGCCGGCGAGCGGGAGCCGGATCCGGAAGACGTTGCCCCGCCGCCCGTCGGCGGCGGGGCGCCATCCCGTCTCCCCGTCCAGCGCCGCGGCGACCTGCCGGACGATCGACAGCCCGAGCCCGACCCCGGGACGCCCGCGGTCGAGGCGGACGAAGGGGTCGAACAGGGTGCGGGCCGCCTCCGCGTCGAGCGGCTCGCCGTCGTCCTCGACCGCCAGCGACCCGTCCTCCTCCACCCGGACGCACGCCCGCGATCCTTTCGGCGCGTGGACCAGCACGTTGTCGAGCAGGTTGCGCAGCGCGATGCCCAACAGCACGGCGTCGCCCGTCACGGACACCGGCCGCGGCGCACGGCAGAGGGCGAGGTCGCCGCCCGCGGCGACGAAGGCGGGCGCCATGTCGCGCGCGACCTCCGCCGCCAGATCGTCGAGCACGATGCGACGCCGGTCGATCGCGACGCCCGCCTCGATGTCGGCGAGGCGCAGGAGCTGGGTGACGGCGTGCCCGCTCTGGCGCGCGATCGCGGCGAGATCGGCGTCGCCCGGTGCGCGCGAGAGCGACGCCGCCAGGACGGCGAGCGGCGTCTTCAGCTCGTGCGCCGCGTTCGCGTTGAACCGGCGCTGCGCGGCGAACGCGGCGTCGAGCCGCCCCAGCAGGTCGTTGATGGCGCCGACGAGGGGCAGCACCTCCCGCGGGACGCCCGCGCCCGGCAGGCGCCGCCCGAGCGTGCCCGCCCCCATGGCGGAGGCCGCGTCGGCGATCCGGGTCACCGGTGCCAGCGTGGTGCGCACCGTCATGTGGATGGCCGCCAGCATCAGCGCGAGCACCGCGAGGAAATAGGGCCAGCTCATCTGGAACCACAGCCGGACCACGGTGGCGAACAGCGTCAGCAGGTCCTCGACCGACCGGGACAGCTCGATCTCGACCGGGACGCCGTCCAGCAGCGCCGTCCGCCGGGCGGCGACCAGCCGGGCGCCGGTCGCTCGGTCGAGGGCCGTCAGGAACACCTCGCCGTCCCCGTCCTCGTCGGCGACCGCCGCCTCGACGTCCGGTCGCAGCGTGCCGGCGACCAGCAGGGGGCGGCGGTCGGGCAGGGCCCGCACGACGAGCCCGAAGGGCCCGGGCCCGAGGTCCGCGGCCCAGGGTCCGGGGGGGGCCAGGGCGACGCCCCCGTCGGGCGCGCGCACGAGCCGGTCCGCGACCTCGGCGGTGCGG
>JBIJED010000245.1:0-5151 GCA_044343785.1 Azospirillales bacterium
GATGCCGGCGGACCCGGCCGGCCGGGCCCGCGTGCGGCTCCTGTGCCGCTACCACGACCTCCACCTCGACCCGCCGCTGCGCGCCCTGTTCCCGGCCGGGGCGGCGGAGGGGGACGCGCGCGCGGTCCTCGCCGGGCGTCTGGCGATCTTCGCCGGCCTCGCCCGGCCAGGGCCGTTCCTCCACGGCGACCGGCCGACGCTGGCCGACCTCGCGTGCCTCGGTACGCTGGTGCTGGCGCCGCGCCTGCTTCCGGGGCTGGCGATCCCGCCGCGCCTCGCCGACCTGCCGGCGCGGATCGCCGCACTTCCGGCGGCCGGGCCGGTGATGGCGGCCCACGCCGCCGCCGCGGACGCGTGGCTCGCCGCCCGCGCCGCCGCCCACGCCGCGGCTCAGAGCCCGCCGGCGAGGAAGGACGCGTAGTCGGCCGCCATGTCGTCGATCGCCGCCGCCAGGATGCGCCGCCCGTCCTCCGCCGTCGCCAGCGAGGGGTCGGAGGCGACGCGGCCGTCGGGGAAGAGGTGGCGATGGCCGTCGGCGTCGTGATGGCGGTCCCCGCCGGGTTCCAGCAGCGGCCTCTCGGGCAGGGGCCGCGGCGGGCCCCAGTCGGCCGGCGGCATGCGGTCGCCGTGCAGCGCCATCGTGATCGCCACCTCGCTGGGCGTGACGTGATGGCCCTCCCACGCGCCGTAGAGATCGGCACGGAGCCGCTGCACCGCCGGTCCCTCCCACCAGCTGCGCAGGCGGCAGCGGACCGGCTTCGCGCCCGGGCCGCGGCCGGGCGGCAGGCGGCCCATGCTCTGCGCGGCGTGCACCTCCTGCACCGCCATCTGCACGGGTGCGATGTTGCCGCCGTGCCCGTTGACGAAATAGACGTGGGTGAAGCCCTGGCGCAGGAAGGACACGATGTGGTCCTCGACCAGCGCCGCCAGCGTCGAGGGCCGCGTCGTGATCGTGCCGGGAAAGGCGAGGTTGAACTGCGCCATGCCCGTGGTGATCGGCGGTGCGACCAGCGCCCCCAGCCGCTCGCCCACGCCGCGGGCGACCGCGTCGGCGCACAGCGCGTCCGTGCCGATCAGCCCGGCGGTCCCGTGCTGTTCGGTGGAGCCGGTCGGCACGATGATCCCCGTCGAGCGGGCGAGATAGGCCTCCACCTGCGGCCAGGTGCAGAAGCGCAGTTCCATCCGACGTCCCCGATCCCGGCGCCCCCGCGGTCGCGCCGTCCAAAGCGGAGGGTGCCATGAGCGCCGATCCCTCGCCAACGCCCGGGCGTGCCCCGGGCCACGTCGTCGTCGTGGGCGCGGGCGCGATGGGCCTGTGCACCGCCTGGGGGCTGGTGCGCCGCGGGCTGCGGGTGACGGTGATCGACCAGGGGCCGATCCCGAACCCGGTCTCCTCCTCCTTCGACCAGCACCGGATCATCCGCCACGCCTATGGCGCGATGCGCGGCTATGCGGCGCTGATGCCCTCGGCCTTCGCGGCGTGGCGGCTCCTGTGGGCCGACCTCGGCGAGGACCACCTCGTGCCGGCCCCGGCCACCTACTGCCTCCGGATGGCGAGCGACTGGTACGCCGACGTCAGCCACGACCTCACGGCCATGGGCATCCCCTTCGCCGACGTGCCCCTCGACGGGGTTCCGCGGCGCCTGCCGATGGTCGCCACGGAGGGGCTGTTCCGCGTGGTGGAGACGCAGGGCGCCGGCCTTCTGCTCGCCGACCGGATCGTGGCGGCGCTCACGGCGTGGCTGCGGGCGCGGGGTGCCGTGATGATGCCCCGCACGCGGGCCCTGTCGGTGGATCCCGTCCGCGGCACGGTGCGGACGGACGCGGGCGAGGTCTCGGGCGACGCGGTGGCGGTGACGGCCGGGGCCTGGGTCCACAGGCTGCTTCCCGGCCTGCCGGGCGCGCCCGTCCCCTCGGCCCAGACGGTGGCCTATCTGGAGCCGCCGGCCGACCTCGCGGAGGCGTGGGCGACGGCGCCGCTGCTGCTCAACCGGCTGCCGGTCGCGTCCGGCGGGGTCTACGTCCTGCCGCCCCGGCGCGGCACCGGCCTGAAGATCGGCGACTACGACCACCCGCGGATCGGCGACCCGGACGAGCCGCGCGTGCCGCGGCCGGAGCTTCTCGATCGGCTGATGGAGGCGGGGCGCCGCGCGCTCGCAGGCTTCGACCGCTATCGGCTGGTCGAGGCGAGGGCGTGTTTCTACGCCGTCACCGACGACGGCGCCTTCGTGCTGCGCCGGCTGGACGCGCGCGGCTGGGTGCTCAGCGCCTGCACGGGCCACGGGTTCAAGCTGGCGGCGCTGATGGGCCTCGGCTTCGCCGACGGGCTCGCCGGACGGCGCGGCGCGGACGATCTCGCCACTTGGGCGGCCGGCCGCGCCGTCACCCTCGCTCGGGCGCACGAGGCCGCCGCCGCCTTGGCGTGAGGGGGCCGGTCGGCCCCGGCCCGCCGCGGCCTCAGACGAAGGCCACGCCCTTCTCGCCCTCGGCACCCTTGCCGCGGTACTGGAAGGCGCGGTCGAAGCGGCCGCGGATGTGCTCGCCCGCCCCCACCGGCGCGTACTTCGCCTCCGTCCCCGGCGGCAGGCCGCAGTCGCGCGGGTCGATCACCGTGCCCCAGTCGGGATCGAAGAACACCGGCATGGAGTAGCGCTCCCGCCCGGAGCGGTTGATCACCCGGTGGGGCGTCGAGGCGAAGCGGTCGTTCGACCAGCGGGCGAGGAGATCGCCCACGTTCACGACGAAGCTGCCCGGGATCGGGGTGGCCTTCACCCACTCCTTGGCCGTGTTCAGCACCTCGAGACCGCCGACCTCGTCCTGGTGCAGGATGGTGATGAAGCCGTAGTCCGTGTGCGGGCCGACGCCGAACTGGCCGTCGTCCCGGTCCGGGTCCTGGGGCGGATAGTGGATCACCGACGCGCGCGCCAGCGGCTTGCGGAACCGGTCCACGAAGAACCCCTCCGGCAGGTCGAGGCCGAGCGCGAAGGCGCGCAGCATGTCGCGCCCGCAGGCGAGCGCGTGCCCGTAGTAGCCGTAGAGCGCCGCCTGCAGGTCCGGTATCGCCCCGGGCCACTGGTTCGGCCCCATCAGCGTCGTCTCGGGCGTGATGTCCGGGTCGTCGGCGGGCAGCTCCAGGCCCCAGACGAAGCTCTCCTTCCGGTCGGTCCTGGCGCCCGCGTACATCTTGGCGCCGCCCATGCCGAGGAAGCCGCGGTGGCGCGGGTTCACCTTCACCTCGGCCTTCGTCTCCTCGGGCAGGGCGAAGAACGCCTTGGCGGCCCCGATCGCGCGGTCGATCGCCGCCTGCGGCACGCCGTGGTTGGTGACGTAGAAGAACCCCACCTCGGCCGAGGCGCGGCAGATCTCGTCGGCCACCCGCCGCGCCGCACCGGGCGCGCCGCTGCGCAGCCCGCCGATGTCGATCAGCGGGATCTCCGAGAAGCCCGTGGTTCCGGACCAGCGCTCGACCATGCTCGACACTCCTGGGGTCGCGTTCGTCAGGGCAGTTCGACCGCCCGCGGCGGCTTCGCGAAGAAGCGGTGGACCATCGGGACGAAGGCGTCGAGCGGCAGCGTCGGCAGGTCGGCGCGGATCGTCGTCTGGTCGAACTCGGCCACGAAGCGGGCCGTGAACTCGAAATGGGGATGGCCGCGGAACCGCTCGCGCGCGTGCCGGTCGACGCCCGGACAGTGGACCGAGTGCCAGACCCCGAAATCCTGGTGCCAGCGCAGCATCCACAGGTTCCGGTCCGAGCAGTAGGGGCCGAACATCGCCGCCGCCGCCGCGCCGTGGGTGTCGGGGGAGGCGTCGTAGGCGATGTCGTGCAGGAGCCCGACCACGACCGTCTCCTCGTCGAATCCGGCCCGGTGCATCAGCGTCGCCGCCTGCAGCCCGTGCCGGTACATGCTGATCTCGTAGCCGAAGGAGGGCTGGTCCTCGGCCACGCGGAACATCGAGAGCACGTGGTTCGCCTGCCGCTCGGCCAGGAACGCCGTCTTCTGGCGGGCCAGCATCTCCCAGTCCTCGCGGGTGATCTCCTCCATGTCGCGGCCGGCGGCATAGCCCCAGCCCGGTCGCATCAGGGGCGTCCTGCCGGCGGTCGGGGCCTCGGTGCTCATGGCGTGCTCCTCGTCGGACCGCCCTGCGCCCGCGCGGACGGTCTGGCTTCGCGAAGGCGAGGACTGTTGCCCACCGGTCACGGCCCGTCAATCGTCCGCCGCCCTCGCCAGGGCCGGGGCGGCGGTGCATCCTCCGGGCGTCGGCGAACGACGCCGCACCGCAGGGACGCAAGGGGCCATGGGCACACCGACCGCCATCGACATGCACGCCCACTACTACGGGGGGCTCGTCGACGACCTCGCCCGGCGGACGGCGCGCCCCTTCGTGGCGCCCGACGCGGCGGGCCGGCCCGTGCTGCACGCCATGACCGCCTCGACCGTGATGTCGCCGGGCTACACCGACCTCGCGGCCCGGCTCGCCTGGATGGACGCCTCTGCGATCCGCACGCAGCTCCTCACCTTTCCCGGGGCGCTGGGCGTCGACGCGATGCCGGTCGCGGAGGTCGGCGACGCGATCCGCGCCTACAACGACCATCTGGGCGACGTCTGCGCCGCCTCGGGCGGGCGGTTCGTGGGCCTGGCCGGGCTGCCGCTGGCCGACATGGCGCAGGCCGCGGCCGAGATGCGGCGCGTGCGGCAGGGCGCGGGGCGGGGCGCGGGGCGGGGCGGGCGGCTGGTCGGTGCCATCCTGCCGGGCGGCTTCTTCTCCGAGACCGCGCGCGCCGAGCGGCTCGCCCCGGTGTTCGAGGCCGCCGACGACGAGGGGGCGCTCCTGATGATCCATCCGGGCGTGGCCCCCGACGAGGCGCCCCCGCCGCCTTATCCCGACAACAGCGTCTATCGCGCGTCGGCGCTGAACCTGCAGGCGTCGGTCGCGCAGATGGCGCTGACGCTGATGATGGCGGACCTGCCGGCCCGCTATCCGAACGTGACGTTCCAGGTGGTGAACCTCGGCGGCACGCTCCCTTTCGTGCTGGAGCGGCTGGAGGCCGTCGCCGCGTCCCGCAACCCGGACGATCCCTTCCCGGTCGGGCGCCTGCGCGGCTTCGTCACCGACTGCGCCTCGCTCGGGCCCCGTGCGCTGAGGCTGGCG